>JBBQLF010000101.1:0-10774 GCA_038327695.1 Bryobacterales bacterium | reverse complement strand
TCATCTGCGGCATGACGCTGGTGCCTGACGGCGCGCCGGCCCCGCAACAGGAAGGCGCGGTGCTGTACTATCAGGACCCGCAGGCCCCCGCCTATCGGAGCGACAAGCCAGGCGTCAACCCCGAGACCGGCAATACGTTGGTCCCCGTTCACGGCGAAGCCGCCGTCATGGTCCCCAGCGAAAAACAGCAGTGGATCGGCCTCAAGACCGGCACGGTGGAGCCCTATCATGGCACCGAAGTCATGCGCGTCCCCGGCAGGATCGCGGTGGACGAAACGCGCGTCACCAAGGTTCAAACCCGCTTCGACGGATGGATCGAAAAAGTGAACGCCGATTTCACCGGCCGCCTTGTCAAGAAGGGCGAGCCGCTGCTCACGCTGTACAGTCCCGAACTCACCGCCAGCCAGCAGGAGTATCTCCTCGCCCGGAAAGCCAGGGAGACCATGGAGCACTCGCCGGTCCCCGGCGTCTCCCACGCCAACGAGGGCATGGTGGACGCCGCCCGCCAGCGCCTGCTCCATCACTGGGGCATGGATCCGGCGGCCATCGAAGAACTGGAGCGCACCGGCCAACCCCGCCGGACGCTGACCATCACCGCGCCCGCCACCGGCTTCATCACCATGCGCAACGCCTATGCCAACCAGATGGTGAAGCCCGAGATGGAACTCTATACGCTGGCCGATCTCAGCCACGTCTGGATCCTGGCTGACGTCTTTGAATCCGACGCCGCGCAGATCCGGGTGGGCCAATCCGCGCTGATCGAACCTTCCTATGCCCCAGGGCGCAAATTCAGCGCCCGCGTCACCAACATCGTGCCTCAGATCGACGCCCAGACCCGCACGCTCAAGGTGCGGCTGGAAGCCGATAACCCGGACTTCGCCCTGCGGCCGGATCTCTTCGTTAACGTCGAATTCCCCATGGCGATGAGCGCCCGGATGAGCGTCCCGGAAGATGCCGTCATCGACACCGGCAAGCAGCAGACCGTCTACGTCGATCTCGGCGAGGGCAAATTCGAGCCGCGCCGCGTGGAAGTGGGCGAGCGCTTCGGCGGCCGCGTGGAGATCCTTTCCGGCCTGAAAACGGGTGAGCGCATCGTCATCTCCGGCGCCTTCCTCATCGATAGCGAAAGCCGCATGAGGAGCACCGCCAAATGATCAACTGGATCATCGAGCAGTCGGCGCGCTACCGGATGCTCGTCTTCCTGATTGTCGCCGCCGCGGTGGGCGCCGGCTGGTGGTCCATGCACCACGTGCCGCTGGACGCTATCCCGGACCTCAGCGACACGCAGGTGATCATCTACACCAAGTGGGACCGCAGCCCCGACATCGTCGAGGATCAGGTCACCTACCCGCTGGTCACCGCCATGCTGGGCGCGCCGCGCGTGAAAGACGTGCGCGGCTTCTCGGATTTCGGCTACTCCTATGTCTACGTGATCTTCGAGGAGGGCACGGACATTTACTGGGCGCGCTCCCGCACGCTCGAATACCTCTCCGGCGTGCTGCCCCGCCTGCCGAAAGGGGTCAACACCGAACTCGGCCCCGACGCCACCGGCCTGGGCTGGGTCTTTCAATATGCGCTGGTGGACAAGACCGGCAAGCACTCGCTGGCCGACCTTCGCAGCTACCAGGACTGGTACCTGCGTTACTATCTGAAGTCCGTGCCCGGCGTGGCGGAGGTGGCCCCGGTGGGCGGCTTCGTCCGCCAGTACCAGGTGCAGGTGGACCCCAATAAGCTCCGCGCCTTCAACATCCCCATGCCGGCGGTAGTGGCTGCCGTGCGAGCCGGCAACGACGACGCGGGCGGCCGGTTGATTGAACTTTCCGGCGCCGAGTACATGGTGCGCGGGCGCGGCTATGCGCGCTCCACCGCCGACCTCGGCGAGATCGTGCTGAAGGCCAGCGAAAACGGCGTACCCGTCCGCGTCAAGGACATCGGCACAGTCTCGCTCGGCCCAGATATCCGCCGCGGCGTCACCGACCTCGACGGCAAGGGCGATGTCGTGGCCGGCATCATCGTCATGCGTCAGGGCGAGAACGCGCTCGACGTGATTGACCGGGTGAAGACCAGGCTCAAGGAAATCGAGCCTGGCCTGCCCGCCGGCGTCGAGATCGTCACAGTCTACGACCGCAGCGAGCTCATCCTCCGCTCCATCGACAACCTCAAGACCACGCTCATCGAGGAGCTTGTCATCGTCTCGCTGGTGATCCTCATCTTCCTCTGGCACATCCCCAGCGCGATCATCCCCATCGTCACCATCCCGGTCGCCATCATCATCGCGTTCATCCCCATGAAGGCCATGGGCCTGACCTCCAACATCATGTCCCTGGGCGGCATCGCCATCGCCATCGGAGCCATGGTGGACGCCGCCATTGTCGTGGTGGAACAGACGCACAAGAAGCTGGAGGAGTGGGAGCGCAACGGCCGCAAAGAGGACTTCACGCGTGTCATCATCGACGCCGTGAAGGAGGTCGGCGGGCCGAGCTTCTTCGCCCTCCTCGTGATCGCCGTCAGCTTCCTGCCCGTGCTCACGCTGGAGGCGCAGGAGGGGCGCCTCTTCAAACCACTTGCCTACACCAAGAACTTTACAATGATCGTGGCGGCCTTTCTGGCCATCACGCTGGACCCCGCCATGCGCCTGGCCTTCACGCGCATGAAGCCATTTGGGTTCCGTCCGCGCTGGCTGGCGCGGGTCACCACCGCGGTGCTAATCGGCAAGATTCACTCGGAGGAAAAGCACCCCGTCAGCCGCGTGCTGATCTTCCTCTATGAGCCGGTCTGCGCCTTCGCGTTGCGGTGGAAGTACGCGGTCATCGCCGCCGCCCTCGCTCTGGTCGCCCTCACCATCCCCGTCTACCAGCGGCTCGGCAACGAGTTCATGCCGCCACTGGATGAAGGCTCGCTGCTCTACATGCCCACCACGATGCCCGGACTGTCCGTGGGCGAAGCCGAGCGGCTGCTGCAAGTCCAGGACCGCCTGATCAAGAGCTTTCCTGAGGTTGAGCGCGTCTTCGGCAAGGCCGGCCGCGCCGAGACATCCACGGACCCCGCGCCGTTCTCGATGTTCGAAACCGTCATCCTTCTGAAGCCCAAACCCCAGTGGCGTGCCGGCCTGACCACCGAAAAGCTCGTCGAGGAGATGAATACGCGCCTGTCCATCCCCGGCGTCTCCAACGCCTGGACCATGCCCATCAAGGCGCGCATCGACATGCTGACTACCGGCATCCGCACGCCGGTCGGCATCAAGGTCTACGGCGCCGACATCAATGAGATCGAGCGTCTGGGCGTACAGATCGAGTCGCTGCTCAAGAACGTATCCGGCACGCGCGGAGTTTTCGCCGAGCGCACTGGCGGCGGCTATTTCGTGGACTTCGAGTGGAAACGCGATCAGCTCGCCCGCTACGGCCTCTCCATCGAAGACGTCCAGATGATCGTCATGTCCGCCATCGGCGGCGACAACGTCAGCACCACCGTGGAGGGACGCGAGCGATACCCCGTCAATGTCCGCTATTTCCGCGACTTCCGCTCCGACATCTCCAGCCTGAAGCGCGTGCTGATTCCGGTCATGAGCGGCGCGACGCAGGTCCCGCTCTCCCAACTGGCCACCGTCAAGCTTGCCAGCGGACCGTCCATGCTGCGCGACGAAAACGGGCTGCTCACCGGCTATGTCTTCGTCGACATCACCGGCCGCGACATCGGCTCGTACGTGGACGAGGGCAAGGCGCTCCTGCGCGAGAAGGTGAAGCTCCCGCCCGGCTATGCGCTGCAATGGAGCGGCCAGTACGAGGCCATGGAGCGCGTGCGCGAGAAGCTCAAGGTGGTGCTGCCGCTGACGCTGTTTCTCATCGTGATCCTGCTCTACCTGAACACCCGCTCCATGGTGAAGACGGCCATCATTTTACTGGCAGTGCCCTTCTCCGCCATCGGCGCCATCTGGTTGCTCGCTTATCTCGGTTACAACATGAGCATCGGCGTCTGGGTGGGGCTCATCGCCCTGCTCGGCGTGGACGCGGAAACCGGCGTCTTCATGCTGCTCTATCTCGACATCGCCTACGACGACGCCAAACGCGCCGGCCGCCTGAACAGCCTGAAAGAGCTGCAGGAGTGCATCCTCCACGGCGCTGTCAAACGGATCCGTCCCAAGTTCATGACTGTCGCCACCATGTTCGTCGGCCTGGTCCCGATCATGTGGTCCACCGGCGCCGGCGCCGACGTGATGAAGCGCATTGCCGCCCCCATGATCGGCGGCATCTTCACGTCTTTCCTGCTCGAACTGGTCATCTATCCCGCAATCTACGAGGTGTGGAAATGGAACTTCGAAGTCAAAAAACAAATCTCTGCCTGATTGTTTTATCGCTGACTCTCCCGCTGGCCGCGCAGAACTTCGAGTTCCCTGCCCGCCACCATGCCCTGCCGCGCAAGCACACGGGCACGCTGCGCCTCACCCCGGAAGGAGTCACCTTCGACAAGCCCAAGCTCGACATCGCCTGGCTCGACATCCAGGAATTCGAGCTCACTGACGGCAACCAGATCCGCGTCACCACCTACCAGGACCGCCGGTTGCTCTTCGGCAAGGACCAGGTCTACCTGTTCACGCTCACCGGCAAGCCGGACTGGGCAGCGGTGTACGCCGCGCTGAAAGACCGGCTAGGCCCAAGGCTCATGGCGCGCCTGGCCGACACCACCGGCACGCCCGAGTGGTCTCTGCCAGCAAAGCACGTGAAGACCATCCAAGGCAGCGAGGGCGTCCTGCACATCTTCGAGAACAAGATCGTGTACGAGTCGAAGCGCCCCGCCCAATCCCGCACCTGGCGCGCCGCCGATCTCCCCAATATCTCCACCGCCGGCCCCTACCAATTCTCGATCGGCGGCGAAGAATTTCAATTGAAAGCCCCCCTGGACCCAGCCCGGTACGAAGCCCTCTGGCTCCGCCTGAACAGGCCCAAGGGCCTGGAACTCATTTCCACCAGAAAGGAACAAAAACCATGAAGCCCCTGATACTCGCCATCTTCCTCTTGACTGGCCGCGCCTACGCCCAGAACGCGCCGAAGACGTACACCGGAGTGATCACCGACACCATGTGCGGCGCCGACCACAGCCACATGGGCGTAACGCCCGACGAGAAGTGCGTCCGCGAGTGCGTCAAATCCGGCAACGGCAAATGGAAGTACGCCCTGCTCGGCGCAGACAAGAAGATGTACGTTCTGAGCGACCAGCAGTCGCCCGAGAAGTTCGCCGCCAAGCGGGTGAAGGTGACTGGCATGCTCTACGAGAAGACCGGCGTGCTCAAGGTGGATAAGATCGAACCGGCGCGGTGATCGCACGGGGGACAGCCACGCTTGCGATGGATTTTCCGATGGCGGCCGGAGCCTGCACCGAACCAAACCGGGCCAAACGATGAGGGGGAGAGCGTCGTAGCACCGCCAAGCTCCCGGTCCCTGCCGTGGTGGATTCTGAGGGAATCGCGATCGGCCTGCGCGGAGGCGCACACCTGGCGCAAGCGGCGGCAGATTGTGACCCGTCCCGGCGGGTGATACCGTGCAGCTTGGCGCCTCGCGCCGGAGAAGAGAGAAGAGAGTGACATGAATCGTCAAACCACAACCAGACGCCGCTTCGTGGGTGGAGGCGCCCTTGCCGCGGCCGCTTCTTCCGCACGCAGCGCCCCGGCCAGCAGCGGCCCCAAGTCGATCGACGCCTGGGGCCACGTCTCGCTGCCGCGCTTCCTGAGCGCCGAAGAGTACATCGACCTGATGGACGCCAACGGTGTGGAAGCCGCGATTGTCGGCACTGCCGCGACGTGCCCGAACCTGAGCGAACTTTCGCGCGCGGCGGTGCGTTATGGCAATCGCCTCCGGGTCATCGGCATGCCCTCCGGGCGTACGCCCGCAGAGAGGGCGGACTGCGTGAGAGAGCAGATGGACTGCGGATTCCAGGGGATCCGGATCCAAACCACTCTGGCGGTCCGGCAGCCGGAACTGCTGGACATCATCGGCCAGGCCGGTGGCACGCCCTACATCGAGGGGAGCGAGGCCTACCGCGTCGCGGCCGGCGCGCTGACCAATTTCCTGGAACGATACCCTTCTTGCGTGGTCTGCGGCACCCATTTCGCCGGCCCCACCGATCCGTCGATCCTCACGAAGGACGCCGCCGTGGCGCGCCTGTTCGCACACCCGCGCTTCCTGGTGATTTTCTCCCGTCAGGGCTACATGGACCAGGCTCCGTTGAAGGTGTGGACGCAGGCGCTGGCCAGGATTGCCGGATGGGACCGGCTCCTCTACGGCAGCGAGTTTCCTGTGGCTCTTTGGCGCGATGAGAGCCTCCGCTCGACGCAAACATGGATCGATACCGCGGGCCTGGCGCCGACCCCGGCGGAGCGCAACCAGTTCCTTTTCGAAAACGCCCGCCGCGTGTTCTTCTCCTCGCGCCGCCCGGCGCGCCAGATCGACGCGAAATGGAACCGCATGAACGAGAAGACCGCCGCTCCAGTGTGGCTCTTCCAGAAACTTGGTGTCGATCTGCCGGAGGAGGCGCATCGCAAGATTCTCCAGGCCTATCTGGCGAAGGGCGGCGATGCGCGCGCCGGCAGCTATCGCGATTTTGTCACCAGGCTGGTGGTTGAGATGGCGGAGAAACTGTGACGGGCGATTCAGCCAGGTTAGGAGCATGATGAATCTCAGATTCCAGGCGCCAGTCCTGCTGGCATGGGCCGCCCACATAGCGAGCGGAGGCAGCGTTCCTTCGGCGAAACCGGAGGCCGCGGGCATGTCGTCCGAGCGCCTGCTGCGAGTTCACGAGGCGGTGCAGCGGCACATGGACGCGGGCGCCATCACCGGCGCGGTCACAGTAGTCGCCCGCAAGGGCCACATCGTGCATTTTGAAGCGCACGGTCTGATGGACGCCGAGTCCCGGCGCCCGATGGAGAAGGGCGCCATCTTCCGCATCGCCTCCATGTCGAAGCCGGTCACGGCGGTGGCGCTGCTGATGCTGGTGGAAGAGGGCAAGATCCGGCTCAACGATCCGGTGTCCCGCTTCCTGCCGGAGTTCAAGAAAATGCAGGTGGCCGTGGCGCGCCCTGTGAAAGGTCCGGGGGAGGAGGCCTTCTACACGGTTCCGGCGGATCGCGAGATCACGATTCGCGATCTGCTGACGCACACGTCCGGGCTGATGTCGTGGCAAAGTCAGATTCCCGTTCCGAAGTTGGAGCCCACATCCACGCTCTCCTCCTACGTACCCCAGTTCGCGAAAGTGCCGCTGGATTTCCAGCCGGGGACGCAGTGGTCCTACAGCGGGCGCGGCGGGCCCGACCTGCTCTCGCGGATCGTCGAGATCATCACAGGCCAGACTTACGACGCATTCCTGCGCGCCCGCCTGTTCGAGCCGTTGGGCATGAAGGACACGTTCTTCTACCCGCCGTACGACCGGCGCCCGCGAATGGTGACGCTGTACAAGCGAACCGCCGGCGGGTTGACGAGAGCCGCCAATCAGGACGGGTTTTCGGTGCCCACCTACCACTCCGGCGCCGGCGGCCTGATGTCTACAGCCGAGGACTACCTCCAGTTCGGGCAGATGCTCGCCAATGGCGGTGAGCTCAACGGCAAGCGCATTCTCTCGCCCCGAACCGTCGAGCTGATGAGCTCCAACCATGCCGGCGAGATGTTCAACGGCAAGCTGGGCCGGCCGGCACACGGCATGGGGTTTGGGCTGCTGGTGGCAGTGATTCAGGATCCGGTGGCGGCGGGCCTGCGCCTGTCGGCGGGCACCTTCGGCTGGGATGGCGCCTATGGCACGCAGATGTGGGTGGACCCGAAGGAGAAGATGGTCACCGTCATCATGATGCAGACGCAGACGCCTGTTCTCCAGCGGGACTTCGAAAACGCCGTCATGCAGGCGATCCTCGAGTAGAGGCGAGCCAGAACTTCAGGCCAGCGCCCGTTTGCAGAACTCGAACGACTTCCTGAACTCGGCCACACGGTCTCCACCGCGGTCGTGCTCAATATGGGCGGGGATCCGCCAGCCGTTGCGTTTCAGCAACTGAAGACACGCCCGGATGGGAGTGTCTCCTTCGCCGAATGGCATACTGCGGCCCTGATTGACCAGGCGGTCTTTCAAGTGGATGGAGAGGATCCGGCCGTGGTGCTTCTCGATGAACGCCGCGGCGTCGAATCCGGCCGCGGTGTAATGGCCGAGGTCCAGGTTTACGCCGATGGAGGGTGAGTAGGTGAGAGCGCGCTCGAAAGTCTCCGGACCGGCAAACTCGTTCGGATCCCGCACGTTGGTCCTGCCGTGCATACCGACCGGCATCTTGTGTTTCTCGATGAACGGCACCATCCGTCGAGCCAGCTTCAGAGTGGCGGACGACGTCACCATGGCGGGCACACCCAGCTCGCGGCCAATCCGCAGGCCGCGTTCTATCCCGGCGTCCGTGAAGGAATCACGAAACTGGAAGTCGTAGGCGTAAACGCGAATGCCGGCGGTCTTGAACCTGGCGGCGATCTCATGGAAGTAGGTGGACGGCGTCTCCTCACGCCAGGCGGCCAGTTCGGCGTCCTTGCAACTGAGCGCGGGCGGCTCGACGTGCCCTTGCCACAACTCACACCCGCTGATGCCGATTTCCAACATGGCTCGAATCGCGCTGTCCAGATCCCGATCGCTAAAGCTGTTGGTCTGGGCGCCGATCTGCACGCCGCCGAAGACGGAGTTCGGCTTGGCAGGGGCAACCAGCGGCGCGGCCGCCAGGCAGCCGAATTCGCGCCGGGAGTAGAGGGAGGCCATGGCGAGTAACGTATCACGCGCCGGGGCCAACCGTTAGGCGGCTGTGGTAGTGTTTGGATCAGCACGAAGAGGAGCGCGGCGGCAGATGACAGACAGCACGATGGGTTTGGCAGGGCGCAGGACCTTTGTCGGCACGGTTTTCGCGGGGTTGGGTATCACGGCTCTGAGCGCCCGTGCACCGAAGCCCCAGGTGGGCGCCACACCGGTGCGCGAGTTCGGAAAGACCGGTGTCAAGCTGACTATCGTCGGACAGGGCGGCGCGCGCCTGGCTCTGCTCCGCACGAAGGAGGCCGCCCGCCCTCATGTGCGCCACGCCTACGAACTGGGGCTGAACTACTTTGATTGCGCGCATAGTTATTGGGACGGCCATTCCGAAGAGGTCTACGGCGACGTGCTGTCTGACGTCCGCAAACAGGTCTTCATTACGACGAAGTGCGGCAAGCGGACGCGCGTGGAGGCGGAGCAGGAACTGCACCTTTCGCTGAAGAGCCTGAAGACGGACTATCTGGATCTGTGGCAGATGCACGGAATCCAGGACCAGAAGGACGTGGACCGGATCTTCGCGCCGGGCGGAGCCATCGAGGCGTTTGAGGCCGCGAAAAAGGCGGGCAAGTGCCGTTTCTTCGGCTTCACCGGCCACCACGATCCCAATGCCCATCTAGCAATGCTCAAGGCGTATGACAAGTGGGATTCGATCCTGATGCCCTTGCACGCCGCCGATCCGGCCTACCTGAGTTTTGAGAAGATCACGCTGCCTGTGGCGAAGGCGAGCGGCATAGGTGTGCAGGCCATGAAGGTCTTCGGCAACGCGTTTCTACTGCGTGTCTTAAACGCCGAAGAGTGCCTCCGCTACGCCCTCAGCCTGCCCATCCACTGCGCCACGGTCGGGTGCAGCACCATCGGGCAGCTGGATGACGACGTGCGGTTCGCGCAGAGTTTCAAGCCCTACAGTGCCAGCGAGATGGAGGAGTTGCGGAATCGGGCCGTCACCGCGGGGCCTGGCGGACTGCAGGGGCCGGCGCTCGAGTACTGGAAGATCGGCGGCGTGTGGAAGTAGGCCGGCCTGCAGGAACTCGCCGGTTGGTCTGGCAGGCCCCCCAAGCCGGCCCGGCAAGCGTCCCAGGCCTATCCGCGACGGCGGACACGGACTTGTCCCGGCTGACGTCCACGATCGAGATGCCTTTCCCCCATCCCGCCGTACGGCCTGCCGATCGCAGTTTGGCGATGGTAAAGATTTTGACGAGCACCGCCGATTACTCTAATGGATGAGATCGAGGTGACTCATGGCCTGGATGAGCATAACCCAACGATGTAGCGTATTGTTCGCGTGGGCGGTCTGGAGCGCCTGCACGCTGTCGGCCCAGCGCGGGGCGGACGTGCGGCAGCGCGTCCAGGAGATTGAGGCGTTGTCCGATGGGCTGCGGAACGCGCCACAACCGGCGCAGTTGACGCACCGGGCGCGTCTGCTGCTGGAACTGTTGGACCGGGATCCGGCTTCTGCGTTGCCGCTTATGCTCTCTGCGACCGAGCAGGCGGCATTGAGAACGGCACTGCCCGAATGGGGGGCGGCCATTGAGTCTGACGGCGAATGGACTGGCGTCCTGGAGACCGTCGTGGAGGACGATTTCCAGCGGGGCCAAAGCCGAATCCGTTACTATCTGCGGGCGCGCGAACGGTCCTGGGAAGTGCACTGGCCGGTGTCTCCGGCGGTATCGGACGGCCGTGGTGTGCGAATTGCAGGCTTAGCCCTGGAAGGCCGGATCCTGGCCACCAGAGCCTCCGCCCTGCCGCTCGGCGGGGCGCCGAAGGCAGGCGCGGCCTGCACCACGCTGGGCGACCAAAGGACCGTTGTGCTGCTGGTCGATTTCCCGTCGAAATCACTACCGCCCAATGCGACCGTGGCCTCTGCGCGCGACGCATTCTTCGGCCCAGGGCGGTCGCTGAACACGATGTGGCAGGAGTACTCCTACGGCCGGGCTTCAGCTTCGGGCGATGTCGCCGGACC
>JBBQLF010000100.1:0-10809 GCA_038327695.1 Bryobacterales bacterium | reverse complement strand
CGGCCCCACCTGCCCTGGTACGTGCCGAAGAAGTACTTCGACCTGTATCCGCTGGACTCCATCAACCTGCCAGTAGTGAAGGAAGACGATCTGGACGACGTGCCGGCCATCGGGCGGAAGTTCGCCCGAGCCGGGGCCGATCATGAGCGTGTGACGAAGAACGGCGCCTGGAAGAAGGGCGTACAGGCCTACATGGCGGCCATCTCGTTTGCCGATGCCATGGTGGGCCGCGTGCTGCGGGCGCTGGAGACGGGGCCGCACGCGGGCAATACGTCCGTGGTTTTGTGGAGCGACCACGGCTGGCACCTGGGCGAAAAACTGCACTGGCGCAAGTTCACCCTTTGGGAGCGATCGACTCGCAACGTCCTGACGATGGCGGCTCCGGGCGTTACGAAGCCCGGCGGCCGTTGCGATCGGTCGGTCAGCATGATCGACATTTACCCGACGCTGATGGACGTGATGGGCCTGCGGCCGCCCGGCGGGTTGGAAGGCATCTCGCTGGTCCCGTGGCTCACCAATCCGCTGGCACCGCGAACGCAGCCGGCGATCACTACCTATGGGTTAGGCAACCACGCCGTGCGCACCGATGCGTGGCGCTACATCCGGTATAGCGATGGCGGCGAGGAGCTCTACGATCGCGGCAAAGACCCGAATGAGTGGACCAACGTCGCGGCGCGGCCGGAACTGGCCAGCGTCAAAGCTGGACTGGCGAAGTACCTGCCAGCCCACAACGAGCCGGATGCCCCCAAGCGCGAGGGCGGCGAGGGCACCGAAGCGTAGCTTCAGGCGATGATGCCGGTCAGCGGCGAACTGGCCGAAGCGTACAGCCGCCGTTCCATGCGTCCGGCGAGGAAGGCGCCGCGCCCGGCAGCGACCCCGTGGTTCATGGCCGCCGCCATCAGGACGGCGTCCTTGGCCGCGGCGACGGCGGTATTCAGCAGGATGCCGTCAAAGCCCATCTCCATCGCAATGCAGGCATCGGACGCCGTGCCGACACCCGCATCCACAATCAGCGGGACCTCGCTGACCTGCTCCCGCATGATGCGCAGTGCGGCGTAGTTCTGAATGCCCAGCCCGCTGCCGATCGGCGCCGCCAGCGGCATGACAGCAGAGGCTCCAGCGTCGATCAGCTTGCGCGCGGTGATCAAATCGTCGTTGGTGTAGGGCAGCACGACGAAGCCCTCCTTCACCAGAATCCGCGTGGCTTCCACCAGCCCGTAGACATCGGGAAAGAGCGTCTTTTCGTCGCCGATCACTTCGAGCTTAACCCAGTTGGACAGGCCGACCTCACGGCCCAGCCGCGCCGTCCGCACGGCGTCCTCCACGTTGTAGCAGCCGGCTGTATTGGGCAGCAGGAAGTACTTGGAGCGGTCGATGTGATCGAGCATCGACTCCTTCGTCTTGTCGGTCAGATTGACCCTTCGTACCGCCACCGTCACCACCTCGGCCCCGGAAGCCTCGTGGCAGGCCACCATCTCCTGGAAACTCCGGTACTTCCCCGTGCCGATCATCAGCCGGGAACGAAACGTGCGGCCCGCGATCGTGAACTGTTCACTCATTCTTCCATTGTAAGCGGGGGCGTGAAATAATGACGCCATGCGATTGGCATTGTGTACAGGTGTGGCCTTGCTGCTGGCCGGGTGCGGCGGCAAAGCGCCAGTGGAAAAGAAGGCCGCTGTCGTGGCCCCAAAGACGGACAACACCATGCCGGACGTCTGGCGGGCGCTGTTCGATACCTCCCAGGGGTCTTTTGTTGTAGAGGTTCACAAGGACTGGGCGCCGAACGGCGCCGCGCAGTTCTGGAAGCTCGTCCAGATGGGCTTCTTCAACAACACCCGGTTCTATCGCGTGCGGCCGGATTTCATTGCCCAGTTCGGCTTGTCCGGCGATCCGCAAACGAATTCCCTGCTGAGCGCCAGCCCCGTGGATGACGATCCGCCCAGCCAGAAGAACGGAAAAGGGACCCTCGCCTTTGCGCAGTCCGGCCCCCGGACGCGCCGCACGCAGGTGTTCGTGAACCTGAAAGACAATCCCGCCCTCGATCAGGGCGGCTTCGTGCCGTTCGGCAAGGTCACCCACGGCTTCGAGGTCTTCGACAAGCTGAATTCGGCCTACGGCGAATGGGACCCGCCCGGCCGCGGGCCGAATGCCGTGCGCATCCAGTCACAGGGCAACGCGTACCTGGATACCCAATTCCCCAAGCTGGACAAGCTTCTGCGGGCCAAGGTGACGCACTAGTCTGCCCCGCAAAAACGAATCAGGCCGGCCCGCCCCCCATTGCCGCTGCCCGGCGGCCAGTTCGGCTGCGACATCCTGCCGCGAAAACGAATCAGGCCGGCCCGCCCCCCATTTGCCGCTGCCCGGCGGCCAGTTCGGCTGCGACATCCTGCCGCAAAAACGAATCAGGCCAGCCCGCCCCCCATTGAGGACCCGGCCGGCCTGTGTGGAACCAAACCCGGCTAGAAGCTCAGCTTGGCGCCCAGTTGCATCTGACGGCCGCCGCCCGCTCCGGTGATGAACCCGAAGTTGGCGTTGCCCAGCGTCGTGCCGGGGTTGCCGAATTGGGGTGTGTTGCTGACGCCGAAGGCCTCCCCGCGGATCTCCATCCTGAAGCGCTCTGTAATGGCGAAGATCTTGAACAGCGAGAGGTCCAGGTTGTAGAAACCAGGCCCGCTCATGGGGTTTCGGCCGAGGTTGCCAAACACCGCGCCCACCGGATTGGCAAAGCTGGCGCGGCTGAACCACTCGTTGCCCAGATTGATGCCTTTGGGCTTGGTGATCGGCGCGATCTGGTCCGGAGTCTGGCTGTTGCCGGGCGCGTTCAAGCCGGTGCCGCTGGCGCCGAAGTTGAGCGGAGTGCCGCTCATCAGCGTGAGGATGCCGTTCATGCGCCATCCACCGATTACTGTCGACGCCCATCCTGCGTTAAGCCATTTCTCGCCCTTGCCTAACGGCAGATTGTAGATGTAGCTCTGCACGAACGTGTGGGTGCGGTCGAAGTCGTTCCGCGCGTAGTTGCGGCGGAAGTTGATGCTGAACATCGCGCCGCCGTCGTCGCCCTGTTGAAACCCCATGCCCTTGCCGTAGGTGTACGCCGTGGTCACCGACAGGCCCGATGTGAACCGCCGGTCCATCTTCACCTGGAGGGCTTGGTACATCGACGAGTAGCCCTCAAAGAAGATGTTGGTGTTCGCCGTCCGGCCGAAGGGGGCGAATTGCGGCCGACCGGCATTGCCTAGTCCGGCCACCAAGCCAGCGTTCATGTTGTAATTCATCACCGTATTGACGCCGTGATTGCCGACGTAGGCAACGTCCAGCGCAAAGTGCCCCGGCAACTGCCGCTGGACGGCGAAGTTCCAACTGATCACGTGCGGGTTTTTGAAATTCTGGTTGACGACAACGTAGTTGGAGTTCTTGTCGGGATTGGTGATGATGCCGCTCTCGGGGATGGCCACCTTGATGGGTGCCGGGAATCCCTTCTGGAATGTCGCCGTCGTGCCGTCAGGTAGCACCGCCGCTCCGTAGGAGGCCACTGCCGGATTGAAGGCGTTGTTGGCGCGGACGGGGTAGTTGTAGGCGTAGGAATTATCCGGGAACGGGGTGTAGCTCATGCCGGACCCGGTGCGGATCACAGTCTTCTCGTTGACGCGGTAGGCGATGCCCAGGCGCGGCGCGAGGTAGTCCAGGTTGTTCTTGATGCCGAGATTCATCGGGATCTTGCCGACACCCGCGATGGACAGCGTGTTGGCGTACGGATCGTAGTTGGAGAAGCCCTCTTTCAGGCGCGGCGTGGCCGGCGGATACAGTTCATAGCGCAGGCCCAGGCTGAGCGTGAGTTTGGGCGATACGGTCCAGCGGTCCTGCACGAAGAAGAATTCCTGCCACGCGCGATAGGCCGGGAAGTAGGTGGCCAGGTCGCGTCCCGCCTGGCTCGGAACGTCCAGCAGGAAGCTCGCCATGTTGTTCATGAAGCTGGTGGTCGCGCCCGGTGTGGAGGTCTGCCCTTCGGCGAAGTTGTAGACACCGCGCGGGCTGAAGGTCTGCATCTGCAGCAGTTCGTCGCGGACGCGCCGTATGTCGGCGCCCCATTTGACCGTGTGGTTGCCGACGGTCTTCGTCCATGTGTTGACAAAGCTGATGTTGGCCTCGGCGCGCACCCACGGCAGGCTGGCGCTGTAGCCCACCAGCGGGCCGGAATAGCCGCCGCCCAGATTGATGCCCACCAGACCGCTCGAAAACTCGTCGATGTTGATGCCCGGGATGCCGAGTTCGGCCGAGGCGTTTGTTCCGTAATCCGCATTCTGCGCCTTGTTGTTGTAGTGCGCCACGCCCACCCGGAATTCGCTCACCAGCGTCGTGGAGAAGATCCGGTTGTAGTTCAGGCCGCCGCTATAGGTCTTCTGCACGCCGGTTCCTTGAAATGCGCCTTGCGCCGCGCCACCGGCGGCTCCGAATGCCGGCGCCTGGAAAATGACGGGCCGTGCGTAGCTAAACCGGCCGCTCAACCGGTCCCTGTCGCTGATGCTCCAGTCCATCTTCCAGTCCATCGAGTCCGTGTCCTTGGTAAACGGCAGCAGGCCGAACCAGTTGTTGTTGTCCCCGCCAAACGAGGTTGCCGGTACCAGCGCGAGGATCTTGGTGGAGATCGGATTGATCCGCGAAGCCGGGATGAGGTTGCCCGCAAAGACCGTGCGGCCGGAACCATTCGGATTGCCCGTCAGCGGATCGTAGATCGCTGTCGCCGAGCGGCCCAGGTTTCCGGTGCGGAGATCCATGGCCGGAATGCTCAGGCGGTTTGTATTGGCCTGGTGATCGGTGATCCTCAGATAGTCGCCAAAATAGAAGAGCTTGTTCTTGATCAGAGCTCCACCCGCGTTTCCGCCAAAGTAGTTGTAGGCCTGGTGCCCGATCGCGGCGTCAAAGTAGTTCCGCGCGTTCAGGCCGCTGTTGCGGTGGAAGTAGTAGGCGGCGCCGTGAATGTCGTTGGTGCCGGACTTCAGCATCACGTTCGTCACTGCGCCGGAGGCCCGGCCCAGCTCCGCGTCAAAGTTGCTGGTGGCGACGTCTACGTTTTGGATGGCCTCAATAGGCGGAGTGACAATCTGCAACAAGCCCGTGCGCTGATTGTTGTCGATGCCTTCGATCTGGTAGTTGTTGCCCTGCCGCATCTGGCCGTTCACCTGAGTCTGGAGCGAGCTGGCAGCATTGAAAAATTGCGAGTGCTGAAAAGAGGCGCGCGTCGTGCCCGGCACCAGGTTGAGAAGCCCCTGGTAGTTCCGGTTCGTGCTGAGCGGCAGATTTTCGGTCTGGACCGACGCGATCTGGCTGCCCGTGCTGGCGGTCTCCGTCTGGAGCACCGCCGCCTGGGCACTAACCTCGATCACCTCGGTCACGTTGCCCGGTTGCAGCGTCAGATCCACGCGCGGCGAAGTGTTCACCTGGAGTTCGATGCCCGGCCGGGTGACCTTCTTAAACCCGGCCAGTTCGGCCGTGACGCTGTAGGTGCCCGGCGGCACGTCCGGGAAAATGTAGTTCCCGCTTTCGTTGGTCGTCGCCGTTCGACTCACGCCCGTCTTGGTTTCCAGGAGCGTGATTTTGGTGTTTGGGGCACTGCCTCCACTGGAGTCTGTGACCGTGCCCAGGATCGTGCCGTTGACGGCTTGCGCGTAGATGGCCAGGCTCACGGCGGCAATGAGCAGCAAAATGGTGGTAATTTTACAGAGCTTCAACTGGGACCCCTTGCAATCAGACATGGACTGACCCTGTTGTGGAACCGGGCCAAGTCAGTCGTGCATGGGCCCGCAGATCCAGTATGCGCCGAATCTCGTGTGAATCTCGCCTGATCCGGTTAGCTAACACAAGGCTACGTGATTGAAAACAAGCGGCCTCCGTGGGGATTGCCGGCAAACGGTTAAGCTGATACCATTACGGCAGCCCTTTATGCTCAGGAAGTCCACACGGTTGGTCGAGACCTCCGGCCCCCGGGTCACCGCCTCCGTCCCGGCCTTGACCGCCAGTGGTACGGCTGTGCGGGAGGAGTTGCGCCGGATTCTGGAAAGCCCGGAATTCGCCGGAACTGAGCGTGGCAGGACCCTGCTCACCTATCTGGTCGACAATGCGCTCCATGGCGGGCTGGACCGGCTCAAAGAGCGAACCATCGGCATGGAGATCTTCGGACGCGATGCGGCCTACGACACCGGGCAGGACGCCATTGTCCGCGTTTCCGTCAACAGCGTCCGCAAGCGGTTGGCCGCCTATTACGTGCGCACGGGGTCAACGGGACAGTCTTCCGCCGTGCGGATCCACCTCGCGCCCGGGTCCTACACGCCGGAGTTCCTGGCCCCCACCGCTGACGCCCCGGAGCCGCAAGCACTGCCGGTCGAGACCGCGCCACCATCGCGAAAGTGGTTCTATCCCGGCATGGTGGCGGCTCTGGCGATTGCCTGTGTGGCGCTGGGCGTTCAGAACTGGCACTTGCGCAGCAGACCGGATGGGCCCCTGCCTCTGCTGGTTCTGCCCTGGTCCTTGTTCGGCCACCCCACTGAGGCGCGCATCGCGCTCACGGACGGCAATTTCACCATCCACAAAATCTATACGCGCAGGGAGATGACGCTGAGCGAGTACACCAGCGAGCAGTGGCTCTGGGAGTTGAAAGATCAGGTGCCCCAGGCGATCCACGTGACGGGCACTCGTTTCACCAGCGTGGTCAGCGCCGTGACGGCGGCCCGCATTGGTTCCTTACTGGAGCGGGCCGGCTGTTCTCCGCTGGTCGGCTCGGCCCGCAGTTTGCAGTTGCGGGACTTCAAGCAGGACCGGCCGATTGTCCTGTTGGGCAGCGCACCCTCCAATCCCTGGGTGGAGTTGTTTGACGAACGGCTGAATTTCGTCATCGACTACGACATCCAGAAGCGCGCCCAGCGCTGCCGCAACCGGGCGCCGAAAGCTGGGGAAGAGCCGTTCTACGCGCCGCTGCCGGCCTCCGGTGCGCCCGGCGTCGCCTACGCCATCCTCTCAGCTCTGCCGAATCTGGCCGGCAAAGCTCCAGTCCTGATCATCGCCGGTACCAACGCCGAGGCCACGGAGGCAGCGGGCGAGTTGGCCACCGACATCCCCCGCCTGACCCGGGAGCTGCAGAAACGGGGCATCGATCCCGCCAGCAAGGTGAACCAGTTCGAATTACTCATCCGCGTGCAACATCTCAATCAGGCGCCGAGCCGCTCTGAGGTGATTGCGCACCGCCTAACCCCCTAGGACTCGTCACGGCATAACCTTGCCAGCTCCCCACGCCCGCCCCGTTGAAGACGCGCTTGCGCTCCCTCACGGGCGCGGCTCGGTTACGGGCGCGTTTTCATCGGATTTGCCGGCCCATAGGGCCATACGGGACTCCCTCGAAAACGATGCTTCTTGTCCGCCATGCGTGCCCGCCCCCTTCGCCGCTGGCGGCATTTTCATTACTTCCGCTGACCCGCCGGGCCATAGTGGCTTACTAACACGCGCACCTCGGAATCGGGTTCTGAGCCGCGCGCGTCAGCAACCGGTTGGAACGGTTATTTCATCATTGGCCCTTAGTCCGGCCAACGCGGCCTGTCTCCGCGGCGCAGTCGAGCGTGATTGCAAGGGGGTTGGTGCCGGAGGTGGGACTTGAACCCACACAAGGATAAACCTCGGCAGATTTTGAGTCTGCTGCGTCTGCCATTCCGCCACTCCGGCTTCCGATGAGGCAGGGACGTTTTCAATATACCACCCACGCCGCCACGCCGCCGCGTGACAGTGGACGCGTGCGCAGCCTCATGACACTTCTGATCTCCGCCGGCGCCCTCTCCGCCGCTCCCGGCCAGCCCGGCACCGTGGTCCCCCAGCCCGCCAGCTTCGAAGCGCGCGCCGGAGCTTTGCCCATCCGGGCCGGATTCCGAATCGTGCCCGGCGGCCCCTGCGCCGTAGCCCTCGGCGACGCCTGGCATCGCACGTTGCACAGCCTTTCCCAGATCACGGGCATACCCAACGCGCCCGCGCCCGCCTCTCCGGCACTGACGATGAATTGCCGCCAAGTCTCTGCCGTACCCATCCCGTTGCGCGGCGATGAATCCTACACGCTCGCCATCGACGCCACCGGCGCGCGCCTCACCGCCCCGCGCTCCGCCGGTCTGCTGCGCGGCCTCGAAACATTTCTGCAACTTGTCGTTTTGACTCCGCGCGGATTCGAGGCGCCGGCCTGCCGCATCGCCGATGCGCCCCGTTTTCCATGGCGCGGCCTCATGCTCGACGTCGCCCGCCACTTCATGCCCGTCAACACCGTGAAGCACACGCTCGATGGCATGGCCGCCGTCAAGCTCAACGTCCTGCATTGGCATCTCAGCGACGGCCAGGGCTTCCGCGTGGAAAGCCGGGTCTTTCCCATGCTGCACCGCGTCGGCATCGAGGGCGAGTTTTACACCCGGGAGCAAGTGCGCGAGGTGATCGCCTATGCCAGTGCGCGCGCCATCCGCGTGGTTCCGGAGTTCGACGTGCCCGGCCACGCCACCGCCTGGCTGGTTCACTACCCGCAGCTTGGCTCCGCGCCCGGCCCCTATCAATGGGAGCGCGGCCACGGCATTTTCGACCCCGTCATGGACCCCACCAGGGAATCCACCTACCAGTTCCTCGATCAGTTCTTCGCCGAAATGGCGCGCCTGTTCCCGGACCCCTACCTGCACATCGGCGGCGACGAGAACAACGGCCGCCAGTGGACAAAGAGCGCGCCGATCCAGGCCTTCATGAATGCGCAGGGCCTGAAGGACAACGCCGCGCTCCACGCCTACTTCAACAAACGCCTCGCCGCCATCGTCAGAAAGCACGGCAAGATCATGATGGGCTGGGACGAGATCCTCCATCCCGATCTGCCCAAGGACGCGCTGATCCAATCCTGGCGCGGGCCCAAGGCGCTGGCCGAGGCGGCGCGGCTGGGCTACCCGGTGATCCTCTCCTCCGGCTTCTACCTGGACCTGATGCAATCGGCGGCCGAGCACTATGACCCGGACCCGCTCGCCGGTGACTCAGCCGCTCTCCCGCCTGAGGCTCGTGCCCGCGTGCTCGGCGGCGAGGCTTGCATGTGGACCGAGTTCGTGGACCCGGCCAATCTCGACAACCGCCTCTGGCCGCGCCTGGCCGCCGTCGCTGAGCGGCTCTGGTCGCCGCCAGGCGTGCGCGATGTCGATTCTCTCTATGCCAGGCTCGACGCCCTCACGCTGCGCATGGAGTTGCAGGGCTTCCACCCGCGCTCTGGCACGGAGCGCATGCTCCGCCGCATGGCAGGCACCAGCGGCATCGCCCCGCTGCTCACTCTGGCCGGCGCCGTGGAGCCGGTCAAGCAGTACACACGCGGCATTCTCAGCCACCACGAAGTCACCTTGCCGCTGAACCGTCTGGTGGACGCAGTAACGCCGGAGAGCCTGACGGCGCGGCAGTTCGGCAGAGACGTGCAGGCTACCCTCGGCGGCGACGCCGCGGCCCGCCGCCGCGTCCACGCCACGCTGATCCACTGGCGGGACAACCACGCCCGCCTCCAACCGCTGCTCGAAGGCTCGGCCATCCTCTCTGAGGTGCTGCCGCTGTCGGAGGCGCTGGCCGCCACCGCCCGCGCGGCCCTGGAGGCGCTCGATGCCGCCCCGTTGCCGCCCGCGCGCGCCACAACCGCCCGCCCGGGCCTGGAGGCGCTCGATGCCGCCCCGTTGCCGCCCGCGCGCGCCGCCACCCTGCTGGCGATGCTCGCTGACGCCGGCCTGGCCCCGCTCTCGCCCAAAAATGAGGCCGATTGCCGTGCCATCCTCAAGCAGGACGGAGATCCGGCCGACGCGATTGAGAAGGCCTGCACCCGGCGCCACCCCGTCGCCGCGCTCCTGCTCGTCGCCACGCCCCACATCCAGGCGCTCGTTCGCGGCAAACTATAGGGAGGTAATTCATGCAGACCAGACAACTCGGCAACAGTGATCTATTCCTGACTCCTCTCGGCATCGGCGCCTGGGCCATGGGCGGCGGCGGCTGGGCCTTCTCCTGGGGCCCGCAGGACGATGGCGAATCCGTGGCCGCCATCCACGCCGGTCTGGACGCCGGTCTGAACTGGATCGACACCGCCGCCGTCTACGGCCTGGGCCACTCGGAAGTGGTTCTGGCGCGCGCCCTGGAGGGCGTCTCGCCCCGGCCCTACATCTTTACTAAATGCGCCCGCCGCTGGCACGGCAACGGTGACATCTACAAGTCGTTGAAGGCCGCCTCCGTCCGTCTGGAGTGCGAGGCATCGCTGCGCCGCCTGAACGTGGACGTCATTGACCTTTACCAGATCCACTGGCCGGAGCCGGACGAGGACATCGAAGAGGGTTGGGGCGAGATGATGCGTCTCAAAGAGGAAGGCAAGATCCGCTGGGCCGGGGTGTCCAACTTCAGCGTCGCCCAGATGAAACGCGCGGCCGCCCTGGGCGCCATCACCTCCCTGCAACCGCCCTACAACCTGCTGGCGCGCGGTATCGAAGGCGATGCGCTGCCGTACTGCGCCGAAAACAATATCGGTGTTCTCTGTTACTCGCCCATGCACTCCGGCCTGCTCAGCGGCGCCATGACCCGCCAGCGCATCGCTGACATGGCGCCCGACGATCACCGCCAGCGCCGCCCTCACTTTCAGGACCCCCTCCTGGCCCGCAACCTCGCTCTCGTCGAACAACTCCGGGCCATCGGCGCCAGGCACGGCCGGACACCCGGCGAGGTGGCCATCGCCTGGACGCTCCGCCGCCCGGAGGTCACCTCCGCCATTGTCGGCCTGCGCTCACCGGCCCAACT
>JBBQLF010000099.1:0-10810 GCA_038327695.1 Bryobacterales bacterium | reverse complement strand
TTTGTTCGCTGTCGGTCGGGTCTGATGCTGCTGGTTATCGCTCCCTGACGGTCGCGGCTCCGTCAGCTGGAATTCGCTCGCTGACGGTCGCGGCTCATTCAGCTGGAAATCGCTCGCTGACGATCGCGGCTCCGTTTCAGCTGCTTGCGAGGCTACGAGCGTCAGAAACGGGGAAATCGCTCGCTGACGGTCGCGGCTCCGATTCAGCTGCTTGCGAGGCTACGAGCGTCAGAAACGGGGAAATCGCTCGCTGACGGTCGCGGCTCATTCAGCTGGAAATCGCTCGCTGACGGTCGCGGCTCCGCCGGCGTGTGAAACGGTTGAGCACCCGAAACGGTGACTGTGCACCCACAGTGCGCGCAGAGTGGGGTAGCCTGTAGAGATCCACCGCCATGCGCAAACTCACTGGGACTCAATGGCTGATCTGCATCATCGCGTCCATCGGCTTCGCGTTCGATATTTATGAACTGCTGGTGCTGCCGCTGATTGTGCGGCCGGCGTTGATGGATTTGGGCGGGCTCAAGCCCGGGTCGGCCGGCTTCAGCCAATGGGCGGGCTGGCTGTTCTGGATTCCCGCGCTGGCCGGCGGCGTGTTCGGCCTGCTGGGCGGATATCTCACCGATCTGTTTGGGCGGCGGCGCGTGCTGGTGTGGTCGATTCTGCTCTATGCGCTTTCGGCGATGGGCGCGGGCTTCGCCACTTCGCTGCCGATGCTGCTGGTGCTGCGGACCACCACGTTCATTGGCGTGTGCGTGGAGTTTGTGGCGGCCGTGGCGTGGTTGGCGGAGCTGTTCCCGGACGCCAGGCAGCGCGAGAGCGTGCTCGGCTACACCCAGGCGTTTTCCTCCATCGGCGGCTTGCTGGTGACTGGCGCCTACTATCTGGCGGTGAGTTACGGCTCATCGCTGCCGGCGATCTACGGCGCGCATGAGGCGTGGCGGTACACGCTGATCAGCGGCGTGATTCCAGCGCTGCCTCTGATGTTGATCCGCCCGTTCCTGCCGGAGTCTCCCTTGTGGAAGGCGAAGCGGGCGGCGGGTTTGTTGAAGCGGCCTTCGCTGGCAGCGATTTTCGCGCCGGAGTACCGCACCACCACAATCGTGACCACCATCCTGTTTGCCTGTGGCTACGGCGCGGCGTTCGGCGCCATCCAGAGCGTTCCGCGCATCGTGCCGGGGTTGGGGGAAGTGGCCGGGTTAGCCAGGCCGGCGCAGGAGAAGATCATCAGCGCGGTCCAGTTCTGGCAGGAGTCTGGCGGGCTGATCGGGCGGTTCCTGCTGGCGTTCCTGGCGATTCGTATTGTGAGCCGCCAGAAGCTGCTGCGGCTGTTCCAGATCCCCGGCCTGTTCATCCTGCCGGTGACGTTTTTCTGGGCCGCTGGGCATAGCGTGCAGGCCCTGCAATGGGGCATTGCGCTTTCCGGCATGATGACCGTGGCGCAGTTTAGTTTCTGGGGGAACTATCTGCCGCGCGTGTACCCGACGCACTTGCGGGGGACGGGCGAGAGCTTTGCGGCCAACATCGGCGGGCGGATGATCGGCACGTCGGCGGCTTACATCACGACGACGCTGGCGCTTTCGGCGCCGGGTGCGGGCGCGTCGGCCAAGCTGGCCTGGGCGAGCGGCGTGGTGGCGTTGGGCGTTTATCTGATTGGCGTGATCGCCAGCTTTTGGCTGCCCGAGCCGAAGTCGGCGGCATTGCCGGATTAAAGCCGGGCACAAATAGCGAACCGGCCAGAGGGTTGCCCCTGGCCGGTTGGGGTGCTTAACCGTTTGCGGGATTTCACGTGGGAAATCGCTCCCTGACAGTCGCGGCTCTGATTGCGAAGCCTAGGCCTTGAGGGAGTAGCTCGACAGGACCTTCATGTAGTTGGCGCGCTCAAAGGCGGCCGGTTCGGCGACGGACTGCACACTCATGGAGCCGCGCATCTGCCGGATGGATTCGTACTCGTGCTCTTCCATCCACTCGATGAGATTCTCTTCGACCTTCTCCAGGTACTTGATGCCGTGGCGGAGGAGCGCCGAGGTCATCATGGTGCTGCGCGCGCCGGCCATGACGCCCTTGACGACGTCTTCGGCGGTGTGGACGCCGCCGGTGATGGCGATATCAGGCCGGATGCGGTTGTAGAGCAAGGCCGTCCAGTGCAGGCGGAGGCGCAGTTCATGCGAATCGCTGAGCACGAGATTGGGCACCACTTCCAAGGCCTCGAGGTCGAAGTCGGGCTGGTAGAAGCGGTTGAAGAGAACGATGGCGTCGGCGCCGGCCGCATCGAGCCGGGTGGCCAGATGGGCGAAGGAGGTAAAGAAGGGCCCGAGCTTGACGGCCACGGGGATGCGGACGCTGGCCTTGACGTGGCTGACGAGGTCGAAGTACATCTCCTCGACCTGCTGGCTGGTCATTGCCAGGTCCGTGGGCATGTAGTAGATGTTGAGCTCGATGGCGTCGGCGCCGGCCTGCTCCATCATCTGGGCGTAGCGGATCCAGCCGCCGGTGGAGACGCCATTGAGCGAGCCGATGACGGGAACATCGACGGACTCCTTGGCCTTCCTCAAGTGATTGAGGTAGGGTTCGGGCCCGAGGTTGTAGGACACCATCTCCGGGAAGTAGCTCATGGCCTCGCCACTGCTATCGGAGGACTCGGTGAGGAAGCGGTCGAGTTCGCCGCTCTCCACCTGAATCTGCTCCTCGAAAAGCGAGTGCAGAACGATGGCGGAGGCGCCGGCGTCTTCGAGGCGCAGGATATTGCTGAGGTCCTTGCAGAAGGGCGAAGATGAGGCAGCCAGCGGCGTGCGCAGTTTCAGCCCGAGGTATCCAGTGGTGAGATCGATCGACATGGGTTACTTGCTCCCTTCCGTGGCTTGGGTTTCAACTGGGGCGCCCGGCATGGCGGCCATCTGCTCATAGAGGCGCCAGCGGTTCATGACGTCGGCCTGTGCCTGGGCCAGGAGACGGCGGGCGTCTTCCGGCTTGGAGTGGACCAGCATCGTATAGCGGGTTTCGTTGTAGATGTACTTTTCGAGCGGAATGCTGGGCGCCTTGCAGTCCAGCACGAAGGGGTTCTTGCCTTCGGTGGCCAGGGCGGGATTGTAGCGGAACATGGGCCAGTGGCCGGACTGGACGGCGAGTTTCTGTTGCTCCAGGCCGTACTTCATGTCGTAGCCGTGAGCGATGCAGTGGGAGTAGGCGATGATGATGGACGGCCCGTCCCATTTCTCGGCCTCGTTGAAGGCCTTGATGGTCTGCATGTCGCTGGCGCCCATGGCGATCCGCGCCACGTAGCAGTTGCCGTAGGCCACTGCCATCATGGCGAGATCCTTCTTGGCGGAAGGCTTGCCGCCGGCGGCGAACTTGGCCACCGCGCCGCGCGGGGTGGACTTGGAGCACTGTCCGCCGGTGTTGGAGTAGACCTCGGTATCGAGGACCAGGATGTTGACGTTGCGGCCGGAGGCGATGACGTGGTCGAGGCCGCCGTAGCCGATGTCGTAGGCCCAACCGTCGCCGCCGACGATCCAGACGCTCTTCTTGACGAGGGCGTCGGCCACGGCGAGCAGGTCGCGGAGGGCGTTGCCGCTGCCATTGGCGCCGGCGGTCAGCAGGCCGTTGACCTTGGTCTTGAGCCACTGGATGCGTTCGCGTTGGGCGAAGATGCCGGCTTCGTTGGATTGATCGGCTTCGAGGATGGAGGTGGCCAGGTCTTCGCCGACTTTCACGGCGAACCGGGTGAGCAGTTCCTTGGCGTAGACGTTCTGCTGATCGACCGCGAGCCGCATACCCATGCCGAACTCGGCGTTGTCTTCAAACAACGAGTTGGACCAGGACGGGCCGCGGCCCTCGAGGTTTTTGGTGTAGGGCGTGGTGGGCAGGTTGGCGCCGTAGATGGACGAGCAGCCGGTGGCGTTGGCGATCATGGTGCGATCGCCGAACAGCTGGGTGAGCAGTTTGATGTAGGGGGTCTCGCCGCAACCGGAGCAGGCGCCGGAGAACTCAAACAAGGGCTCGAAGATCTGAAGATCCTTGACCTGGTTGACGCTGAGCTTGGTGCGATCGAACTCCGGCAACTTGAGGAAGAAGTCCCAGTTGGCCGCTTCGCTTTCGCGCAGCGGGGGCTGCTCCACCATATTGATGGCGCGGCGCTTGGGCTGGGTTTTGTCCTTCACCGGGCAGGCTTCGATACAGAGGCTGCAGCCGGTGCAATCTTCGGGCGCCACCTGGAGGGTGTAGCCCATCTCCTTGTAATCCTTCCAGCGCGCGGGCACTGATTTGAAGGTGGAGGGCATGCCATCGAGGGCCGATTTATCGTAGATTTTGGCGCGAATGGTGGCGTGCGGGCAGACCAGCACGCACTTGCCGCACTGGATGCAGAGTTCCTCATCCCAGACGGGGATTTCCAGCGCGATGTTGCGCTTTTCCCACATGGCGGTGCCGCTGGGATAGGTGCCGTCGTCCGGCATGGCCGAGACCGGCAGGCTGTCTCCGTCGCCGGCGATCATGGCGCCGAGGACGTTCTTGACGAAGTCCGGCGCCTGGGCGGGCACGTTGGGGCGCATGGCCTGGGTGGAGGTGACCGTGGCGGGGATCACCACTTCCTGGAGATTGGCGAGGGTCTGATCGACAGCGGCGAAGTTCTTGGCGACGACGGATTCGCCGCGCTTGCCGTAGGTCTTCTCGATGGAATACTTGATCTGCTTGATGGCCTCTTCGCGGGGCAGAACGCCGGAGATGGCGAAAAAGCAGGTCTGCATCACAGTGTTGATGCGCGAGCCCATGCCGGTGGCCTTGGCAACCTCATAGGCATCGATGACATAGAACTTCAGGCCCTTGCCGATGATCTGTTCCTGCACCTGTTTGGGGAGCGCGGCCCAGATGTCGTCCTTGCCGAGGGGCGAATTGAGCAGGAAGGTGGCGCCGGGATCGGCCCACTTCAGCATGTCCAGGCGCTCCAGGAAGGAGAACTGGTGGCAGGCGATGAAGTTGGCGCGGCTGATGAGGTAGGTGCTGCGGATCTGGCTGGGGCCGAAGCGCAGGTGGGAGACAGTGATGGAGCCGGACTTCTTCGAATCGTAGACGAAGTAGCCCTGGGCGAAGTTGTCGGTCTCTTCGCCGATGATCTTGACGCTGTTCTTGTTGGCGCCTACGGTGCCATCGGCGCCGAGGCCGTAGAAGAGGCAGCGGACGGTCTTGTTGGTCTCGGTGGAGAAGGCGTTGTCGTATTCCAGCGAGCTGTGGGTGACGTCTTCGTTGATGCCGAGGGTGAAGTGATTCTTCGGCTTGGCCTTGAGGAGTTCGTCGTAAACGGACTTGACCATGGCCGGGGTGAATTCCTTGGAGGAGAGGCCGTAGCGGCCGCCGATGACGCGGGGCATGGCCGCGAAGGGGAAGGTGCCTTCCGAGAACGACTCGGCCAGGGCGGTGATGACGTCCTGGTAGAGCGGTTCGCCGGCGCTGCCGGGTTCCTTGGTGCGATCCAGGACGGCGATGTGCTTGACGGTCTTGGGCAGGGCCGCCAGGAAGAGATCCATGGCGAAGGGCCGGAAGAGGCGGACTTTGAGGATGCCGACCTTCTCGCCGGTGGCGGTGAGGTGTTCGACGGTCTCGTGAGCGGCTTCGGCGCCGGAACCCATCAGGATGATGACGCGCTCGGCGTCGGGGGCGCCTTCGTATTCGTAGAGCTTATACTGGCGGCCGGTGATGCCGGCGAAGCGGTCCATGGCGTTCTGCACGATGCCGGGGACCTTGAGGTAGTAGGGGTTGACGGTTTCGCGGCCCTGGAAGTAGACGTCGGGGTTCTGGGCGGTGCCGCGAATGACGGGGGCGTCGGGCGAGAGGGCACGGGCGCGGTGGGCTCGGATGAGATCGGAAGGCAGCATGGCCTTCATGTCGTCGACGGTGAGTTGCTCCACCTTGCCGACTTCATGGGAGGTGCGGAAGCCGTCAAAGAAGTGAATGAAGGGGAGGCGGGCTTCGAGCGTGGCGGCCTGGGCAATGAGGGCCAGATCCATGACTTCCTGGACCGAATTGGAGGCGAGCATGGCCCAACCGGTGGCACGGACGCTCATGACGTCCTGGTGGTCCCCAAAGATCGACAAGCCCTGCGAGGCGATGCTGCGGGCGGCGACGTGGAAGACCGTGGAGGTCAGCTCGCCGGAGATCTTGTACATGTTCGGGATCATCAGCAGGAGGCCCTGCGACGAAGTGAACGTGGTGGTCAAACAACCGGCCTGCAACGCACCGTGGACGGCCCCGGCGGCGCCGCCTTCGCTCTGCATTTCGATGACACTCGGAATTGAGCCCCAGATGTTAGGCTTGCCTTCCGCGGACCACTGGTCCGACCACTCGCCCATGTTGGACGATGGCGTAATGGGATAGATGGCGATAACTTCGTTCGTCTTGTGAGCTACGTAGGCAGCTGCTTCGTTCCCGTCAAGGGTAACTTTGATTCTGGGCATTGGTTATAGAGCTCGCATCAGTAAGGATTGCAACTGGGGGGCCAACTTTAGACTATCAGACGGGAAGATCCGGATGTATTGATATGGTTGGAGTTACTTATGGCTCCATTAGTATTGGCTCTACTAATACTGAGTGATTTGCCCCAGTTGTGGAAAAGCTGGCGGTTCACCGTGCGCGGAAATGGCGTGGGTGGGGGGTGTGGCTTGGCTGGAGGCCCATGGTAGCCCCGTTAGGGCGATTGGACCGGCGGGCCTCAGACGGACCGCACTTAAACCTTAAGCAACCTGCGTCTGGTGGTCGAGAAGTAGGGGTGAGGCTGAGGATCATTTCGCCCGGGCGATTGAGGTCGTCCCGAAATGGAACCGGGCGTTTCGGGTTGAAAGAGCGGAAGGCATGCGAGGAACGGAATCAGTCACAAAGCGGAACAAATCGTTCCTGCAGGCGGTTGCGTCAGAAGCCCGGCGGTCTGAGGCGGAACTGCCGGATGTTAGACAAGTACTGAATAATCTAGCACTTGCAGGGACTGAGCCGGCGGCATCAGGAAAAGACCCGAGCCCGAATCTCAGTGGCCCCCCGATTGCCCTAAGGAAGGTGTCGGGACGCAGCAGTGAAAGCCGAAGCCGCCCGGCAGCCCCTAAAAAAGTACCGGCCTCAATCAGTGAAGGCGATAGGGGGCAACATTCGGCAGGGAAAGCGAAGGGTACTACTATGGCAAGGGCAACGGCTACGGTCTTGGTGAAAGAGTTTCCGGCAACGGAGTCCATGCACGAACAGCGGGACCGTGTTGTGATGGAACACCTCTCGTTGGTGAAAGCCATCGCGGTCAGGGTCCACGAGGGCCTGCCGGTGCACGTAGAGCTCGACGATCTGGTCCATGCCGGAATCCTGGGCCTGTTCGACGCCGCCAGCAAGTACAACCCCGATAAGAAGGTTGCCTTCTCCAGCTACGCGAAACACAGGATTAAGGGTGCCATCCTCGATTCCCTTCGGCAGTTAGACTGGGCCTCGCGCGACCTCCGCCGCCGCCACAAGCAGGTGGAGCGGGCGACGCGGGACCTGTGCACGGCCCTGCAGCGCCAACCCAACGAAGATGAACTCGCGGCCAGCCTGGGTGTCGAGGTCGCCCGTTGGCGGCAAATGGCGCTGGATCTTCGCAACGTCGGGCTGGTTTCCGCCTCCAGCCGCCCACAGGATAACGAGGATCTGCCGGCGCCTGATTTCCCAGGCAAGCCCGAGTCGCAGCCAGACTGCATTTGCGCCCGCCAGGAGATGAGGAACAAGCTGGGCGTGGCCATGGCCGTTCTGCCCGAGCGCTATAAGAAAGTCGTCGTGCTCTACTACACCAACGAATTGACGATGAAGGAGATCGGCGGGATGCTGGGCATCAACGAGAGCCGTGTGTCACAGATCCACAAGTCCGCTCTTGAGAAGATGGCCGTGGTGCTGCAATCCAACGGCATCACCTCCGCCAATGCTTTCTGATCGCCGCCGGCGCCCGTTTCAGCGGAACTCCAGCCGGTAAGGCATCACTCTCAACACGCCACCGGTGACCCAGGGCGCTACACCCATTGGGAGTTGCCGGAACAGCAGCGAGGCTTCCGAATCTCCGCTCGATGACGTGCCGGCGCCGGAGCGGTTGAGCAGCTGTTCCCACAGTGACTTCCGCGCCGGGAACACCACCAGGCGGACCGGCTCGTCGGCGCTGAGACCGGCGTTCTTCCGCAACAGTTCCAGGGCCCGATCCAATCCACCCAGCTCATCCACCAGACTGCGCTGCTTGGCCTGCGACCCCAACCACACTCGGCCCTGAGCGAGGGGATCGATCTCCGCCGGTGTCTTCTTCCGCCCGGCAGCGACACGCTTCAGGAACCCGTCGTAGATGAAGATGAGCGACTCACGCAGCTTGGCGCGGCCTTCGGGGGTGAGCTTCTGATAGTCCGAATCAATATCGGAAAAGCGCCCACGCTTGAGGATCTCCTTCGATACGCCGATCTTGTCGTAGAGGCCCTTCAGGTTCACTTTGCCGTAGATGACGCCGATGGATCCGGTGAGCGTGGCCGGATAGGCGACTACGGGATCACCCGTCATCGAAATATAGTATCCGCCCGATGCGGCCACATCGGACATCGAAATCACCATCGGCTTCTTCCTGGAGAACTTCTTCAACTGCTCCAGAATCTCGTCCGAGGCGATGGCGTCGCCACCGGGCGAATCCACGCGCAGAATCACACCGCGGATAGACGGATCGGCCGCAATCAGGTTCAACTGCCGCCCGATGCCCTGCGGGTTGATGCTGCGATCCTCGCCGAACAGATTGGCGGCGGAACCGCGCAGAATGTCGCCCTGGGCTACCAGAAGGGCGATATCCCGCGCCTTCTTTGGCCGGCCCCCGCTGGTCTGGATATAGGCCTTCGCCGTGATGGCGTGCTCCACGTCCACCTGCGCCTTCTTCGCCAGTTGCTCGTCGGCAGAACGTTCATAGGTCAGCTCGTCGATCAGTCCGCGTTCTTTGGCGTTCGGCGCCAGGAACGGTCCGTCGTCGAGCATTGTCCGCACCTGCTCGGCCGTCAACTTCCGGCCGCGCCCGATCGCCTCGCACAAACGCGGGTACATGTCGTCCAGGATCGAGTTCAGCACCTCCCGGGTCTCGGGCGTCATGGAGGTGCGGCTGAAAATGTCGCCGGCGTCTTTGTACTTGCCGACATGCTCGATTTCCATCTCCACGCCGAGCTTGTCCAGGGCGCCTTTGAAGTAGGTGGCCTCAATCCGCATCCCCTTCATGTCGACCAGATCTTCCGGTGAAAGGAAGATGCGGTCGGCCGAGGCGGCCACGTAGTATTCGCGCATGCCCGGCGTGGACAGCCAGGCGTAGACCGGCTTGCCCGACTTACGCACCGCGTCGATGCCCTGCCGGATCTCATCCAGTTTGCCCCACCCGCCCGCCAGGCCGCGCGGTTTCAGCATCACGCCCTTGATGTTGGGGTCGCGCGCGGCGCGCCGCAGCGTGCTCCAGATCTCCGCCACGGTGAGCGGCGTGCGGTCCTCCAAGCCCGGGAAAGGCGCGGCCATGGGCGGCGCTTCCGGAATCTCCCCTTCCAGGCGGAGCGACAGCCAGGCCGATTTCGGCGGCTCCGGTTCCCGCTTGCTGAAACGAATCGCGGAGAAGAGCAGCACCACGCCGGTGACCCCGGCGATGATCAACCCGGCCAGTATGCCCAGCAGGAACTTCTTCATTTCACTTATGCGCCTTCCAGAATCAGGTCCACACGCTTGCTCAGGTCCTTCAGGTACGCCGCGTCGCCGCCACTGACCTCCACCGTCGCGTCGCCCTTGTAGCCGATGTCGGCCAGCGCCTTGTGAACCGCTTTCCAGTTGATGTCCCCGTCGCGCAGGTTCACGAAATCAGCGGTCTGTTTCTTGATCTGCGGATCGCGCTTCCAGGTGAAGTCCTTGAAGTGGACCTTCACAATGCGCGGCCCCAGCGTGCGGATCCAATCCTGCGGATAGCCGTAGAGAACCATGTTGCCGACGTCGAAATAGGCCTTGACCCAAGGGCTCTTGAACTGGTCTACGTAGTGCGCCATCTCCAGCGGGCTCAGCAGAAACTTGTTCCAGACCTCTTCCACGCCGATGATGATCTTCATCTGCTTGGCCATCGGCATCAGTTTCTTGATCTGGGCCACGGAGCGGTCCCAGGCCTGCTGGTAGGTGACGTCCGCATTCACGACGGCCGGCACCAGCAGCACGGTGCTGGCGCCCCACAGTTTGGCGTTCTGGAAGCTGGTTTCCATGCCCTTCATGGACTTGGCTACCACGGCCGGATCGGGGCTGGAGAGCGGAAACTGCCAGTGATCCCGGTTCATCACGGAGTGAATCGGGATGCCGGTCTTCTCGCTGGCGGCCTTGATCTCCTGCGCAACACTGAGGTTGTCCTCGGTCCCGCATTCCATCGATTCAAAGCCGCAGTCCTTGGCGAGCGCGAACCGATCGGCAATGGAGAGTGACTTCGGCAGCATGCCGAGGAGGATGCCCTTGCGGATTGGCAGGCGGGTGCCGGCGGTTTGAGCGGGGGATTGGGCGGCGCTGAAACTCAGTGCCGCTGCTGTGGAAACGAACGAGCGTCTGTTCATAGGAATGCTCCACGCCAGAAACTGCTGGCTTGAAGTCGATTGTATCGTTCTTCGTGCGCTCGGGGGTCGGCTTCGTGTGCTCGGGGGCCGGCTTCGTGCGGCGCTCGGGGGCCGGCTTCGTGCGCTCAGGGGCCGGCTTCGTGCGCTCAGGGGCCGGCTTCGTGCGCTCAGGGACCGGCTTCGTGTGCTCGGGGGCCGGCTTCGTGCGCTCGGGGGCCGGCTTCGTGCGCTCA
>JBBQLF010000098.1:0-10901 GCA_038327695.1 Bryobacterales bacterium | reverse complement strand
AGAGCCCGCGCCGCCCACCGCCGGACCGGGCGAGTTCACGCGGACGTTCCAGGCCGCCGGCCGTCCCGCACCGATGGGAGAAGCCCCAGCGCCGCCGCCCCCGCCGGCTGCCGCGGCCGCTCCCGGCGAATTCACCCAGTTCTTCCGGCCTGCCGGGGCGCCAACAGGTGGCGCCCCGGCAGCTCCGGCCGGCGAATTCACGCAGATGTTTCGCGCACCCACGCCACTTGCCGCAGCACCCCCCGCGCAGCATACTCCCGTGGGCGAGAGCGAATTCAACCGGTACTTTGCTTCGCCACTGGGCAGCAGTCCAAATGACGTCATTCTGAATCCGCCTCCCGCACCCTCCGTGCCGCCGCCGTCGTCTTACGCGCCCGCCGGCGAGTTCACTCGCGTCTTTGGGGCCGGCGGGCTGTCCAATCCGCCGCACCCTCCCCCCAACTACGGGGCGCCCACAGCGCCCACGGCGCCAGTTCCGCCAGCCGCGCCCACCGGTCCCGGCGAATACACGCGGATGTTCGCGGCCCCGGTCCCGGCCGCCTACACGCCACCGCCCGCCGCCGCCACGACTGCGCCACTACCCCGCCAACCGAAAGGCCCAAACAAGTCACTGCTGATCGGCGTGCTCGGCGCCCTCTTCGTCCTCCTTGCCGTCGCGGTGCTGGTCTTTGCCCTAAAGAAGTAGAGGTTCCGCTTGCACTATCTGCCGACCAATCCCGATGCCGCGCTGTGCACCGGCGTCCGGAAGTACTTCGAATCCGCCGGCTATACGGAAGCCGCGGTCACCACCCGCCTGGGCATCGGCCACCTCAGCGAATTTGAACTGACGCGCGCGCGTCGTGCCCCATCCGCTCCGGCGGAATCATCGCTGGACGTGCTCATCGCGCTGTTCCTGGCCGGCGACTCGGTCGCCCGTTCAGCGATTGACCAGCACCTCCCTGCCTCGGCCATCGCGCTCCTCCACCAGACGCACCTACTTCACACGGGGCCTGCCGGGACCTGTGCCACGCTTCACATTTACCCCGTCGGGACGCTTCTCATCGCGTCGGACCGCTGGGACAACCCGGACGGTTCCGATTCCGGAGCGGCCCGCGAACTCGTCTATCCAGCGCTCAATCCCAATACGCGCCGATTCCTCGAACTGCTTCCCACCACACCGTGCGACGCCTTTCTCGACATCGGCGCCGGAACGGGAGTCGCCGCGCTGGCGGCCGTGCGTCACGGCGCTTCGCACGCCTGGGCAGGAGACATCGCCGAGAGCTCCACGGTGTTCGCCGAATTCAACAGGATTCTAAACGGCATCGACTCCGTTACCGCCGTCACCAGCGATGTCTACGAGCAACTCGGCGGCCTTACTTTTGACCGCATCGTCTCCCATCCGCCCTATGTCCCGAGCATCCTGCCGCGCTGGGTGTTCTACAACGGCGGAGAGGATGGCGAGCAGATCATGCGCCGTGTTGTGGAAGGACTGCCGGCCCATCTGCGGCCCGGCGGGCTGGGCTTCCTCCTCACCATGGGTAGTGATCGCCATGGCCGCCCTTTCGAGCTGCGCGCTCGCGATTGGCTGGGAGATTCGGAGGCCGATTTCGACGTGGCGTTCCTGCTCCATCGCACCATCTCCGCGTCCGTGTTCGCCGCCCGTACGAATCCCGGCCAGGTTCGCACTCAGGAGGAGTTCGCCGCCCTCACCAATCTATTTGCGTCTCTAGGCGTCGAGTCCCTCCAGCAGGGGCTGCTACTGTTCCAGCGCCGCCGGGATCAGCGCCAGACATTCACCGTGCGCCGCCAGATGCCCGTGGACTTCACGCGCGCCGATTGGGAGTGGCTGCTCCGTTGGGAGGCCGAAGCCGCCGGCCGCGAGCGCATCCAGCGCATGCTCGATACGCCCCTCCACACCGGGCGCGCCCAGTGGTTCGACGTGCGTCACCGTCTGGACAACAACGAGTGGGTGCCCGCAGGGTACAGACTGCAGATTGATCGTCCTTTTATCGCCGATTGTGACGCCGCGCCCTGGATGGCGAATCTCATCGCGCTTTGCGACGGCAAGGCGACCGGTCGCGATCACATGAAAGCACTACAGCGCGGCGGTGTGATTCCCAAAGAGCTCACCGCCGCGGAATTCGCCAAGGCGATCGCCGGACTCATTTCAGGCGGATTCATCGAGGTAGACGGTTTCAGACCGCCTCAGGCAACAGGATGAGCAACTCCAACTGCGGAGCCGGGAAATCGCCTGGCACGTAGGCCGCCAGATTCCTTGCGCGCCCGATGGCCTCCCACGCGACGCCGCTCTGATTCAGGCTGAAATACTGGTAGTTGAGCTTGACGGGAATCGCCCCCGGCGGTCTCGGCGCGTGCGTCAACTGCACACCGGGCAGCGCCTGGCGCACCAGATGCTCAATGTGATTGGCGGAGCACACTTTGATCAGCCACGGCGTCTTCGCAATCAGATCCGCCTCGTTGGCCTGCGAATTCACCGCCAAGTACATGCGGGTGTTCAACAGGTATTTGTCATCGGCCAGAGCCGTTGCGTAGATCGATGGCTGCACCAGTTTGAGGGGCAGTGAGACGACATTGGTAGGCACCACCGTCTCCAGCAACAGCCTGAGCTTCTCATCCAGGCCGGTGAAGCACGCCGAAAGCTCGTCGTGCTCATAGGCAGGAAGGTCCCGCGGATGAATTTTGGTGGAAAACGTCGTCAGGCAACCGGCCAGCGAGAGCATCGCCCGGAACAGTTTTTCGGGATGCCCGTGGCCGCCTTCGAACAACTGCTGGAATTGCGGGAAATGGGAATTGATGGAGTAGAGCAGCCAGAAGTTGGCGATGTCGCCGGCGCCGAAATCGGCGAGGCTCAGGTTCTTCTGCCGTCGCGTACCGGCCAGCGTACTGCTCTTGGCGGCCAGGATCTCCACTAGCCGCCGCGCGATGGAAGTCAGATAGGGACTGGCCGCAAAGTTCAACATGGCAGGCACGAATTGGGGATCCAGTTGCAGCGCGCCGCCCTCAGACTTGACTATGCGTGCCAGGCGCAACAGCGAGCATTCGGCCCGCGAATCCGCGTCAGTGAGTATTCGGAAGTTCTTTCTGGCTACCTGCACAGGCTTCTCGGAGAGTCCCGTGTTCTCGTCGCGCATCAACTGCGCTTCCGACAAGAAGCGGGTATCGGCCTGCTTCTGGGCGAGGGAGACGTTCAAGCCCGGCGTACGGTAACTCGGAACCGCCAGGTACACGTCCAGCGTCGTTTGGTCTGGCTGGAAGCACTCCAGCAAGGGTCTCGGTGGCGGCAGGGCCTCCGACGACGGACAGTCGAAAAGGAGACCGTCGGGGAAAATCCCGGCCGCCTCAGAGAGTGCAAATGCACCGGCCGCCAGCGCCTCCTGATCGACCTGCAACCGCAGAAAGCCCCAGGGATGCGAGGCTAACGATTCCAGCCGGAACTGGAGCGAATCCTCGATGAACTTGTCCTGGGCCTGCAGGTGCTGCGGGCTCAGGAAGGTCCCCTTCATCCAGATAACCGGCCGCAGTTGCCTCATGGACCTCCAAAGTAACAGAACTCCGGGAGCGCGGCAAAGGTGCCTGCCTGGATCCGGCTTTCCATCTATAATTCCGATAGCAGGAGAATTGCGATGCGTTGGATCAACTACCCACGGTTGGGTGTAGCCGTTGTCTCCCTGGCCATCGCTCAGCAGGCGCCGGCCCGGAGGCGGATGGCCGTGGTGAAGTTTGACAACAGCTCCGTTCAGAGCGGAGCCGCCGCCATCCGGGGCACCCACCCGAGGGGCGGTAAGGGCATACCTGACCTGATCGCCGGGACCGGCCGGCTGCCCGGCGTCGAAGCGATCAGCATTGGCTCCATTACGCAGTTCGGGCGCGACGATGAGAGCACGACTGACCTGGGCAAGGCCACTTTGCAGGCTGTCGCGGCCATCACCATTCAACTTCAAAATGACGCCGGATCCATCCAGGCCGGCGTCGTAACGCTCCAAGGCCTGGTGGCCGACGCCAGGGGCGGCCAGCCCTTCGTCCAGCGCACCGGCCGCGAGATCCGCGAACGCGCCGCTGGGCAGGTCATTCGCCGCATCGAGGAGTCTCCCGGTGCGGGCAGTATGACCGAAGTTGATGAGCTCTGCGCCGTCAGCAACTACGCCGGCTGCGCTCCTTCCAAAACTGGCGGCACCATCAGAAACTAACGGTACCCATCCATGAACTACGAAATCGGTTCGCGCATTGGCGACTACGAAATCCTGCAGATCCTCGGGGCCGGCGGAATGGGCAAGGTCTTCAAGGTTCGCAACGTCATCTCCGATCGCGTCGAGGCGATGAAGGTGCTCCTGCCGAACCTCGACGGGAACACCGAACTGGCTGACCGGTTCATCCGTGAGATCAAAGTTCAGGCGAGTCTGAACCACCCCAACATCGCCAATCTACACACGGCGCTCAGCCTCGACAATCAGCTCATCATGCTGATGGAGTACGTCGAGGGCCGGACTCTCGACGTGGTGGTTAAGAACGGCCATCTGCCGCTGCCTCAGATGACCGCTTACGCCATGCAGGCTCTGGAAGCTCTCGCCTACGCGCATGGCAAGGGCGTCGTTCATCGCGACCTCAAGCCGTCAAACATGATGATTTCGGCCCAAGGCCAGCTCAAGCTCCTTGACTTCGGCATCGCCAAGCTCACCACCGAAACCGCGCTCACCAAGACCGGCCTCACCGTAGGATCCATCTACTACATGTCGCCGGAGCAGATTCAGGGCGCCGCCACGCTCGACACCCGAGCCGACATCTATTCGTTCGGCATCTGCCTCTACGAACTCTTTACCGCCCGTCGCCCCTTCGAAGGCGACAGCGAATACTCCATCATGGCGGCCCACCTGCAGCAGGTGCCCATCCCGCCCATCGAGCGCGATCCGCGCCTGCCAGCCGCCCTCAACGACATCATCCTGATGGCCATCGAGAAGGACCCGGCCAAGCGGTTCCAAAGTGCTGGTGCCATGCTGGGAGCCCTGCGCGCCATTAGCGGCAGCCTGGCGGCGCCTTCGGCCGCCCCCAAACCGCTCCAGGTGCCCTCCGCGTCGCCACCGCCGCCACCGCCTCCGACTTATGCGCCCGCACCGGCGCCGCTGCCTGCCGTCAAGCCGGCTGGGCGCAGGGGCCTCTACATGGCTCTGGGCGCACTGGCGGCCGTGGGTCTCCTTGTGATCGCTGCCATGGAGATCCCCAAGCACATGAAGACCGAGGCGCAGGGCCCGATGCCGATGGACGCGCCTGCGCCGGTCCAATCCGCGCCGGCCCAATCCGCGCCGGCCCAGCAACTGTCGACGGAGCCCGCGCCAACCGTCCAACCGCCGATCCAACAGTCCGAGGCGCCGGTGACGCCGCGAGCCAAAGCCTACACGGGCCAGCCGGCCAGCCGTCCGCCGGCCGCCGCGCCGTCACCAGCCGTCACGGCGCCGCAGCAACAGAGCCAGCCCGCCCCGGTCCAGTCGACCCCAGCCCAGTCCGCGCCGGCGCCCAACCCAACTGACACCGCCCGCCAAGCCTCGCTGGCTGACACTCGCGAGCATTTGATGCTGCTCGGCACCCGTGCCGTCGCCGTCAAGAGGAGCATCGACGACCTGCGCACCGCACAGAACCGGATGGGCCTCGGGCTCCGCTCCGACATCGCCGCCGGCCTGCAGCGCATGGAGTACCTACTGGATCAGACCGAGGATGCTCTCAAACGCGGCGACGCCGAGGCCGCCAAGAAGAACCTCAGCAATGCCGAGCGCGAAACCGGCAAGCTGGAGTCTTTTCTCGGCCGGTAGTCGAAATCGTAAGCATGCGTCTTGATTCCCGTTGGACCGGGGGGCTATACTCAGGCACAGACTTGCCGTGCTTTCCGCAGAATACGGAGGCACTGACGGAGGGCCCTGGTTTTATGCGTCTAGTGGAAGCCCAATTGACGCTCGAAGGGGTGACGCCGGGCTGGCGTGCCGAGCACCCGTGCCGTCTCTACGCTCCACGCACGCAACGAACCGCATCTACTCCACTACGCAGTCAAAGTCCGCAGGCACTGGTTCACGGATCGACTTGTAGACAAGGGATGGCAAATGGCTAAACAAAGTACTCAACACAAGCTGGACCGCGTGCGCCCACCGCGCGTCCACGTCACCTACGACGTGGAAGTGGGCGACGCTATCGAAGTGAAGGAACTCCCCTTCGTCATGGGCGTCTTCGGTGACTTCACCGGACAACCGGAAAGCCCACTGCCGAAACTGAAGGACCGGAAGTTCGTCGAGGTCACCCCTGACAACTTCGACAACGTCCTGGAGGGCATGAAGCCCCACGTCGCCTTTTCGGTCGAAAACAAGCTGAGTGACGACCCCGAGGCCGGCCAGCTCAAGGTCGATCTCCATTTCAAGACCCTCGAAGACTTCGAGCCTGAACAGGTTGCCAAGCAGGTCAAACCGCTGCGGGAGATGCTCGATCTCCGCACCAAGCTCTCTGACCTTCGCGGCTCCCTCCAGGGCAACGACAAGCTGGAAGAGCTGTTGCTGGACGCTGTCAGCAACACCGAGAAACTCGGCAAGCTCAAGACGGCACTTGGCGAGGGCACGGAAGGAGAATCCAAGTGAGCAACCCGGAAAGATCCGCCGCTCAGCCCGCCGCCGAAGCGCAGGCTCTGGAGGGGATGGGCCTTCTCGATCAGATTGTCGAAGACGGCCGCCTGGCCCGCGATCCGGCCGCCCGTGAGCGCGGCAAGGACTTGGTCAAGGAGTTCGTCTCCCAGGTTCTCGACGGCAGCATGACGGTCTCCAAGGACGCGGAGGCCATGATCAATGCCCGCATCGCGCAGATTGATCATCTCATCTCGCTACAGCTCAACGAGGTGATGCACCACCCGGCACTCCAAAAGCTGGAATCCACCTGGCGTGGGCTCAAGTACATGCTGGATCAGAGCGAGACCGGCGAAGGTCTCAAGATCAAGATCATCAACGCTTCGAAGAAGGACCTGCTCCGCGACCTCCAGCGCGCCCCGGAATTCGACCAGAGCGCGATGTTCAAAAAGGTCTATGAGGAGGAGTTCGGCATCTTTGGCGGCGCGCCGTTTGGCGCCCTCCTGGGTGACTACGAGTTTGGTAAGAGCCCGGAGGACATCGAACTGCTGGAGAAGATCTCCAACGTCGCCGCGGCAGCCCACGCGCCTTTCCTCACCGCGGCCGCGCCTGAGATGTTCAATCTGGACAGCTTCACCAGCCTGGACGCACCGCGCGATCTGGGCAAGGTATTCGACACCACCGAATACGCCAAGTGGAAGACGTTCCGCGCCTCGGACGACGCCCGCTATGTCGCCCTCACCTGCCCGCGCACGCTGATGCGCCTGCCGTACGGCAAGGCCACCAAGCCGGTGGAGGCCTTTTCGTACGAAGAAGGTGTGGACGGAACAACTCACGAGCGCTACCTCTGGGGCAACGCCGCCTGGACATTGGGGGCCCGCCTCACCAACGCTTACGCACAATACGGCTGGTGTGCCGCCATTCGCGGGGTGGAAGGCGGTGGCCTCGTGGAAGGCCTCCCTGTGCACAACTTCTACACCGATGAAGGCGACGTGGCCATGAAGTGCCCCACCGAGGCGCCGATCACGGATCGCCGCGAAAAGGAACTGGCCGACCTGGGCTTTGCGCCGCTGGTCCACTGCAAAGGGACCGACTACGCCGCATTTTTCAGCGTCCAGTCGTGCCAGAAGGCCAAGCTGTATGATAACGAAGCGGCCAACGCCAACGCCCGGCTCTCCACGCAACTGCCGTATATCCTGGCCGTGTCGCGTTTCGCTCACTACCTCAAGGTCATGATGCGGGACAAGATCGGCACCTTCACCTCACGGTCTGAGTGCGAGCGCTGGCTCAATCAATGGATTGTCAACTACGTCACTCCGGACGACACGGCATCGGCCACGGTGAAAGCGGAAAAGCCCCTGCGCGACGCCCGGATTGAGGTGTTGGACGTACCCGGAAAGCCCGGCGCCTATCGCGCCGTGGCCTTCCTGCGGCCGCACTTCCAGTTGGACGAACTCTCAGTTTCGCTTCGCCTGGTTGCCGAATTGCCTGCTTCGTCTCGGAAGTAGTAGTTTTGCGGGCGCCCCATCGGCGCCCGCTTATCACAAGCCGAATCTTGGAGGGATGCGTTATGGCCTTAGCTGACTATTTTTTGAAAATTGACGGAATTGCGGGCGAGAGCCAGGATTCCAAACACAAAGACGAGATTCAATTGGAGAGCTTCTCCTGGGGGGCGACCCAGGTCGGCTCCTCCGCCGCTGGCGGTGGCGGTGGCGCCGGCAAAGTCCAGATGCAGGATTTTCATTTCAACATGAAGGTCAACAAGGCGACACCTAAGTTGTTTCTGGCTTGCGCCAGTGGCCAACACATCAAGACTGCGGTCCTCACCGCCCGGAAGGCCGGCAAGGATCAGCAGGACTTCTTTACGGTCAAGTTCTCTGACGTACTTGTTTCCAGCTATCAAAGCAGCGGTGCGGGTGGCAGTGATGTCCTCCCGATGGAGTCGATATCCCTCAACTTCGCCAAGCTCGAGATGGAGTACAAGGAGCAGAAGCCGGACGGTACGATGGCAGGCGGCATCAAGGCCGGCTTTGATCTCAAAACCATGAAGTATTCGTAGTCCAATCCAGCCCCATGACTGCCAAAGATCTCTTTCAGGCAGGCAGGCTGGGCGAAGCGGTTCAGGCGCTTGGCACCGAACTCCGGAGCAATCCGGCCGATGCCAAGCGCCGCACGTTCCTCTTTGAACTTCTCTGTTTCGCCGGAGAATACGACCGCGCCGGGAAACAGCTCGACATCCTCGCCGATACCAGCAAGGAAGCCGGGATGGGTTCGCTCGTCTACCGCTCCGCATTGCATGCCGAACGCCTCCGCGCCGGCATGTTCGCCAACAACACATTCCCCTTGGATACTGACCCGCCCACGGCCGCCGGCGTCCTGAACGGGCAACCGTTCGAAACCATTGAAGACGCCGACCCGCGCATCGGCGCGCGCCTGGAGGTCTTCGCTGCCGGTGCCTACCTCTGGCTGCCGTTCCGGCACATCGCGTCCATCGAGATGGGTCCGCCCACGCGGCTGCGCGATCTGCTTTGGATCCAAGCCCTCCTCCGCACCGGCCCTGCTTTTCAAGGCAGAGAGCTCGGTGAAGTGCTCCTGCCAGCGCTGGCGCCGTTGTCCAGCCGCCACAACGACGACGAAATCCGCCTCGGCCGCAAGACCGAGTGGTTCGAACAGCCTGATGGCACAACCGTCCCTCTGGGGCAGAAGCTACTACTAATTGACGGAGAGGAGTTCCCGGTTCTTGAAGTCCGGAAGTTGGAGTTTTCCGCGACTCCCGCCGCGGGCGAGTAGCCACCAGTCCCAACATGCCCCTTCGCGATGATCTGCTGAATCCCGTCTCCGATTCGAGCCCCGGCGGCGAGAATCTTCGCTACGCACCTGTCTACGACAAGATTAAGGAGGCTCGGCGCGAGGACGACGACGCGCCGCAGGGGGAATGGCAGCGGACGCGAAAAATGGCCGATTGGCCTCTGGTGATCAAGCTGGCGGGCGAGGCGATCGCCACCAGGAGCAAGGATCTGCAACTGGCCGTATGGCTGACCGAAGCACTGCTGAAGAAAGACGGCTTCTCGGGGCTTCGGGAAGGTCTCACGCTGATTCAGGGCCTGATCGTGAACTTCTGGGATACGTGTTATCCCGAACTGGAAGACGGAGACGCGGAACTTCGCGCCACACCGCTGGATTGGCTCGGAGGACGGTTTGACTCCGCGCTCCGCTCGGCGCCCATCGCGAAAAAGGGACAGAGTTGGTTCAAGTTCAAAGAGTCCCGCTCCATCGGCTATGAGGGTGACGCCGGCTCTTACGAGAAGCAGGAGGCACGAGCAGCCGCCATCGCAGATGGCAAGTTGACCGCGGAGGATTGGGACGCCGCCTTCCAGACCACGCCGAAGGAGTGGTACGTCCAGCTCGAAGCTGATCTTGACGCGATCCTGGAACTTCTCGACTCCTTCTCGGCCATCGGCGAGGAGAGATTCGGCGATTGCGCACCCTCCTTTGGCCCGATGCGCAACACGCTGGAGGAGATCCGAAACACCGTCCATACCCTGCTGAACAAGAAACGCGAGGGGGAACCCGGCGAGGTGGCCCCGGCGGCGGAAGAGCCGTCCACCGAAGAGGAAGCCGCCCGTTGGGACGAGACCCCCACCCCACAGGCCGCCGCCGCCCCGAAGCCCAAACCGCGCCGTGGTGGCCCTCTGGCCGCCGAACCCGTAGATCGGGAAGATGCCGGTCAACGCATCGTCGCCGCCGCGGAATTCCTGCGCCGGGAAGATGCCTACAACCCCGCGCCGTTTCTCCTGCTCCGCGCTCTCCGCTGGGGTGAGCTTCGCGCCGCGGGCTACCTTGACCCCAACCTGCTGGAAGCTCCGCCCACGGAGATCCGCCAAGCCTTGAAGAAGCTGTCGAGCGAGGGCGAGTGGCAGCAGCTCCTCGATACGGCCGAATCCGCCATGGGCCTGCCTTGCGGCCGCGGTTGGCTGGACATCCAACGCCACTCGCATCGCGCCTGTTACGAACTCAGCTTCACCGCACCGGCCGCCGCGATTCAATCTGCCTTGAAGTCGGTCCTGGCCGATCTGCCCGATCTGCTCACCGCCACGCTGCTGGACGACACGCCCGCCGCCAACGCCGAGACCCTGGCCTGGATTGCCGGGATCAATCCGCCGGCTGAGGCCGCCGCGCCGGCTTACGCTTATACCCACGCGCCCGCCATGGACGGGGGCGCCGACGGTTCATCCCCAGCCGCGGACAAGCCCGAAGACCCCGCCGAAATTACCATGCGCGCCGCCCGCGAAGGCCGCCCGCAAGAGG
>JBBQLF010000097.1:0-11099 GCA_038327695.1 Bryobacterales bacterium | reverse complement strand
GCGGCGGCGAATTGACCGTCGATTTCTCGACAATCACAGTGGCGGGGCCGTGCAATAACGAGGGGTGTGCGACATGAACGTGGAGGAGTCACGAAATGCCCGGCCAATGGAGGAAATCCTAGCGTCTGAGTACCCAATTCTAACGCTCCCTTACGGTGGCGGCTCTGATTGGTCGCGCACCCAATAACGAGAGTGTACTAGCCGTTCGGCTCGAATCCTGATAGTCTGGGCGGGACAATGGCCTCGGGTTTGCGTTTTCGGATTCCTGCGCTGGCGGTGATGTGCTTGGCGGCGCAATGCCTCGGGCAGAGCCCGGCGACCCACGCCGGCAAGAACGTCCTCGTCCTGAACTCCTACCACGCGGGGTACAACTGGACCGATGAGTTGAACCGCGGATTGGTCTCGATATTGCAGTCGCAGAGCTATGAAGTCGAGGTGTGGGAGGAGTTTCTCGACACGCGGCGCAGGCCGCGGGCGGACCAACTAGCGGCACAGCGGGAGTTCGTTGAGCGCAAGTACCGGGACATCAGGCTGGACCTGATCATCGCCAGCGACGACGATGCCACGGCCCTGCTGGCGAGCCCTGGCAAACCGATGTTCGGAAATACGCCGGTGGTGTTTTGCGGGATATCCGGCATGGACTTGGTGGCGAGGTTGCCGCGCGACCGGTTCACCGGCCTGATTGAGGTGTTTCAGTTGGATGTGTTTCTGGACCGGACGCTGAAGATGTTTCCGCGGACATCCAAGGTAGTTGTGGTGACAGACAATGCATTGTCGAACGCGGCGCACCGGCAGATGCTGGAAGAACTGGGGCGCAGACGGCGGGAGTTGCGCTTTGAGTACCTGGACGGGTCGCGAATGGGATTTGAGGAGATCCTGGGGGCGCTGCGGCGGGTCCCGGCGGACGCACTGGTGATGGCATCGGCGTTCACGCACGGCAAGGACGGCAAGTATGTGACGCCACTGGATTCCGGCCAGAAGATCGCCGCAGCCTCTCGCGCGCCGGTGGTGAGCCAGAATACCAGCCAGTTGGGGCAAGGGTACCTGCTGGGCAACGCGAACGGGGGGTTCGAACACGGGCAAGTGGCGGCGCGGATGGCACTGCGGGTGCTGGCCGGCGAGCCGACTGGCTTCATCGAGATCGAGAAGGAGGGGTGGTTGGCGTCAGTGGCAGACTATGCCGCGATGAAGCGGTTTGGCGTCTCGGCCTCGGACTTGCCAGAAGGCACGCAGATCGTCAACCGGCCGGCGGGCTGGGCCGACTTGTACACCGAGCACCCCCGGTTGGCCTGGGGGGCGCTGGGGTTTATCCTGCTGCAATCCGGCATCATAGTGGCGTTGATCTTCAACACCAGAAGGCGGAGGCGGGCGGAGTTGGCGCTGCTCAGCAGCCAAGCCCAGCTTGAGCGGTCCCAGGAGATAGCGCAACTGGGCAGTTGGGAAAGGGACGTCTCGACGGATGCGCTGACGTGGTCGGACGAGGTGTACCGGATTTTCGGGGAAGACCGGGCGTCGTTCCAGCCGAATCTGGAAGCGATGCTCGAGCGGGTCCATCCGGACGATCGGGAGCGAATCCGGCTTCTTTCGAAAGAGGCCGACAAGAAGAAGTGCGACCGTGCGATGGAGCATCGGGTGGTGCGGCCCGATGGGACGATCCGGCATGTGCGCACGCAGGGCCAGTGGATCCGCAGGCGGGATGGGACGTGCCGGGTGAGCGGGACGGTGCAGGACGTCACGCAGATGAGGGAGATGGAAGAGCATGTCCAACATGCGCTACGGGTGGATTCCCTGGGCAACCTGGCGGGCGGCATCGCCCATGACTTCAACAATCTGTTGACGGTGATCAACGGCTACGCGGACCTGCTACTGCGGCGGTTTGCCGGCGACGATCCGGTGCGGCGCCAATTGCTGGAGATCCAGCAGGCCGGCGACCGGGCCGCAGCGCTGACGGGCAAGCTGCTGGCGTTCAGCCGGAAACAAGTGGTCCAGTTGGCCAGCGTGCAGATCAACGACGCGGTGGTGGCGATACAGGCCATGCTGCGGCCCTTGCTGGGTGAGACGATTGAGCTGCGGCTGAACTTGTCTCCCGATCTGGCGCCCACGTTGCTGGAGCGGGTTCAACTGGAGCACGCGGTCCTGAACCTGGCCGCCAATGCCCGGGACGCCATGGCGGGCAGAGGGGTGTTGACGATCAGTACGGCCAACGAGGAGATAACGTCGTATGAGTCCTCCCACGGGATTCAGATCACTCCGGGCCGATATGCCGTACTGAGCGTTTCCGATACCGGATGCGGGATGGACGCGGCGACGCGGGAGCGGATCTTCGAGCCCTTCTTCACGACAAAACCGACGGGCAAGGGCACGGGGTTGGGTCTGTCCACGGTGTACGGCATGGTGCAGAGGGGCGGTGGGCTGGTTCAGGTGGAAAGCGAGCCGGGCAAGGGCAGTACGTTCCGGCTGTTGTTTCCAGAGGCGCCGGCACTACCCGTCGCGGAGGCTGCGCCGGTGGCGGAAGTGGGCTTGGCCGGCGGCACAGCGAGGATTCTGCTGGTGGAGGACGAGCCGCAGGTGCGCAACCTGGCGGCCGGGACGCTGGCGGAGCTGGGCTACGAGGTACTGGCTGCCGGAGCGGCGCTGGAGGCATTGGCGTTGCTGGACGATGACGCCGTGCCGGTGCACCTACTGATCACGGACGTGCGGATGCCGGACATGAGCGGACCGGAGTTGGCGGCGGTGCTGCAGAAGCGCTTTGCGAGACTGCGAGTTCTGTTCATTTCCGGATATTCGGGCGGGCCGCTGATGGACAACCGGGCGGGCGAGGAAGCGGCGTTTCTGGCCAAGCCGTTCGTGCCGGCGATGCTGGCCGAGCGTGTCAAGGAGCTGCTGGCGGCGCCTCCCCGCTCCAGTGGCATTTGACACCCCCTGGAGCGGTCCCTAGACTGGTTATAGACTCAGTGTTTCCCTAAGTTGCAGGATGCTGCTCGCCAAAGAAATCGTCGCTTACCTCACCCGCCAACTGGCCGCCAGGCTTGGCTCCAACATCATTGAAATCTCAAATCCGACCGCGGTGGCGGAGGTGATGACGACGGTGGTGCTGGAGGAACTGGGCGTGGAAGACCGCCTCAACGATGAGGTGCGGGATCTGCTGGAAGAGTACTCGGTGTACATGTCGAACAACAGCATCAGCTACTCCGACATGTTCCGGCGGATCAAGAACCAGTTGATTGCGCAGAAGAAGATCGTGCGGGCCAGCGGGCGGGACAGCGGCGATGCCATGAAGCTGAGCCGGGACAAGATCAACGAGATTTCGCACAAGCTGGTGACAGCGCTCAAGAAATCCAGAGACTGCCGCTTCCGCAAGGACGGCAACGACGTGCGGCTGGAACTGGTGCGGCTGATATCGGAGATCCTGCTGAACGAGGACAAGGCGGACAAGGCGGCGAAGGCCAAGATCCGGACGCAGAAGAAAGAGATCCCCGAGGGCAGCGAGGAGTGGGACCTGCTGCACAAGCGGTACTACGCCGATGAACTGAAGAGCCTGGGCATCGATCTGGGCCGTTCCTGAGGGCTCGTCCGGGACTGGCCATTCCAATCGCTTGCTAACGCGCGCGGCTCAGAACGCTCATGCCCGCAGTGTAGCCAACCGCTTGCTAACGCGCGCGGCTCAGAACGCCCACGCCCGCAGTGCAGCCAATCGCTTGCTAACGCGCGCGGCTCAGAACGCCCATGCCCGCAGTGCAGCCAACCGCTTGCCAACGCGCGCGGCTCAGAACGCCCATGCCCGCAGTGCAGCCAACCGCTTGCTAACGCGCGCGGCTCAGAACCCGATTCCGAGCGGGCGTGCCGAGCTGGCAAGGTTATTCCGCGACGAGTCCTAACACCGCCCAAGGAGGGCTGCTGAACCGGTTCAGCAGGCCGTGCGCCTTTCCGGTAGAATACGCTGCATGGCTTCGCGTGGATTAGTGATCACCGGTTCGCTGAACATGGATTTCGTGGTGCAGGTGGAGCGGTTGCCCGCTCGCGGCGAGACCACGATGGGGGCCAATTTCCAGATGATCCCCGGGGGCAAGGGCGCCAATCAGGCGTGCGCGGCGGGCCGGCTGGCCCAGGGCGCGCCGGTGCGCATGGTGGGGTGCGTGGGGGCGGACCCGTTTGCCGATCACCTGAAGGCGAGCCTGGCGGCGGCGGGCGTGGATGTGGCAACGGTTCACACGACGCCCAGGCAACCGACCGGCGTGGCGCTGATCTGGGTGGAGCGCTCGGGTGAGAACTCGATCGTGGTGGCGGCGGGCGCGAACGGCGAGTTGACGCCGGCAGGCGTGGAGTCGGCTGGTGGCGCGTATCAGGGCGCAGCCTGCGCGTTGTTCCAGTTGGAGACGCCGCTGCCGGCGGTGGAGGCAGCGATGAGAGTGGCGCGGGCGGCGGGCGCCCGGACGATTCTGGATCCGGCACCGGCGCGGCCGCTGGCGCCTGCCCTGCTGAGCCAGGTGGACATCCTGACGCCGAATGAGAGCGAGGCCTGCATCCTGCTGGGCCGGGCACCGGCGCGCGTGACGTTTGCCGAGGCGCCGGAGATTGCCGGCGCGTTGCGCGGGCTGGGCGTGGGGGCGGTGATTCTGAAGCTGGGTGACCAGGGCTGCTACTACTCCGGGCCGGAGGGCGAATTCGCGGCGCCGGGCTTCCGCGTGGAGGCCGTGGATACGACTGCGGCGGGCGATACGTTCAACGCCGGCTTTGCGGTGGCGCTGGCCGAAGGCATGGGCGTGGAGCGGGCGCTGCGGTTTGGGAATGCGGCCGCGGCGATTTCCGTGACGCGGCTGGGCGCTCAGGCTTCGGCGCCATCGCGAGCGGAAGTGGACGCGCTGGTCAGCGGGCCGGTTTGAGGCCGATGACGGCCCATTCCTGATTGGCGAAGACCACGGGGGAGGGCCGGGTGGAGGCGCGGACGACGAGGTAATCGATACCGAGTGAGCGGTACTCCTCCAGCGGCAGGAGCGGTGGCTTGGCGGTGCGGACAGCCTGCCAGCGCCGCCACCATTCCTCCCCGAGGTGGGGGAGCAGATTGGCCTGGCCGCCGCTTTTCCAATCGACATAGACGGCACGCTGCGCCTGGGCACGAAAGACACCGGCCTGGAGTCCGCGGTGGCCATCGGCGAAGAGGAAGACGTCGTCTTTGCCCGTGTTCTGTTGTGCCCAGGCAGAGAGGTTGCCCAGCGCGGGCGTGTGAAGGACGGGGTAGTTTCGCATCTGGCCGGCGGTGGGGATCAGGAGAAACGGAGCGAGCACGGCGGCGGGCAGTGCGGCGGGGAAACGGGCCGCGAGGATGGCGAGCGAGGCAAACAGCGCGACAAGGGCGATGCGGGTCCAGTGCATCTGGGTCAGCAGTTGCAGCACCAGGCCGTTGGCGGGAATGGCGAAGACGACGGCAAACCACGCCGCGCTCTCGAGCCAGCGCCGGGCCTGAGCGGCCCGCCAGCCGGCGGCGCCACCGAGCAACACGGCCATGGCGGTGATGAAGAGGACGCCGCGGGCGGGCTGGAATTGGGGGATCAGAATCCACTTGCCGACATCGAGCAGCATGTATTGGATGGGCACCATCAGCAAGCCGTAGAGGGGCAGGGCGAGGGTGAGGAAGGTGACCGCCGGGCTCATGACATGGCGCAGGCGGCGCCAGGCCAACGTGACGTAGAACATCAGCAACGGGTATTGCCAGAACCACTGCGAGGGCCAGAGATCGATCCAGTTATAGCTGCCGCGCAGGCGTTGAATCCGTTCCAGCGCCGGGCCGACACGGCCCAGCAGGGGCTGGCGCTCTGTCTCGCCGTGTTGCAGGGCGGCAAAGAGCAGGACGATGGCGGCGGCGGCGGCCATGGCAATGAGCAGTGGCCGCAGGGCGGGCCGTTCTTCGGCACGCAGAAACCACCACAGGGTCAGGCAGGTCCAGACGGGGGTGGTGGTGGTGGGATGGTAGAGCGTGGCCAGAGCCAGCAGAGCGCCAGAGACCCAGAACCAGCGGCGGGCGAAGCAACCGAGGGCACCCATCACCAGGGCAATGGCGAAGGCGCGCGGGACGGGCTCGTATTCCAGGGTCAAGACCGCCGGACCATCGACGGTGGCGCCCAGGGCGAAGGCGGCCGTGACCAGGAGCGCGCCGGCGCGGCCGAGGCCGAGCGAGCCGGCGAGGAGGAAGACGCCGGCCAGGCCGATGAGGCGGAACAGGAACTGCTCCGACTGCAGGATGGTTTGGAAGCTTAAGCCGGTGAGGGCGCGCAGCGCCAGCGCCGTTTCATCGTAGAGGGTCCAGGTGACGTGGGGCCGGAGGGCGACCATGTCGCGGGCAAACAGGGAGGGATCGGCCATGCGGTCCAGGATGGGCACGTAGAGTTGCGTGTCGGACTGGAGCCAGGTGTGTCCGGGGAAATAAAAGAACCCGAGCAGCGTGAGCAGCAAGAGAGCGAGCGCGATGAAGAGACTCTGGCGCGTCACTTCTCCGGGGTCTTCTCCAACTGCTGCCTGGTCCAGATGCGAGCCGGATTCAACTCCAGGCCGCGGGCCAGCGCCTTGCGCGCGTCGGGATTACGATTCATCCTGCGCAGGACGATACCCTTCCACAACCAGGCGTCGGCTTCGGTGGGGTCCAGTTCCAAGGACTTCTCAATGTCTTTCAGGGCCAGGTCCAGGCCGCCGCCAAAGGAGGCGGGCAGATAGTAGTTGCCGACGCCGCGGCTGAGGTGCGCGGCGGCGGACTTGGGCTCCAGCTCAATCGCCTTGCTGACTTCATCGAGGGCGCAGCGGCCATACTTCATGCCGGCCAGCACGTTGGCAGGGATCACCTGGCCGCAGAGGGTGCCGAGAAGGCGGTGATACTCGCCGGAGCTGGGCTTGAGCGAGACGGCTTTCTGGGCGGCGCCGATGCCGGATTCGGCGGCGGCGCGGGCGGCGTTCTTGTCTCGCAGCTCCATGGCCACCTCGGCGCGGACCAGTTCGGCGACGGCGGCGCGGTACTGGAGAGCGGCGTCCTCAGGCTTGGCCTGGGCGGCGGCAGTGGCGGCGCCGGCCAGACGATCCAGGGTGGGCCGGTCCTGCGTATCCCGCGCCTTTTTCAGCTCCGGCGGCAGTTGGGCGGCCAGACAGGCCATTGTCGCGAATAGAAGGAAGATCCTCATGAGTGGTAAACCAATATTGTACCGACGCCGGGGGGTCCGCCGCCGTTACAAAGTGACGAGCTTGCGCTGGACGGTGAGCAGATAGATGGCGAGCGCGGTCATGACGACGCCGTAGACGCCCACCACGGTCCGCACGCCATAGAGCGGAATCAGTGCGCCGGTGATCAGGCTGCCGATGGGCATGCCGCCGCGAAACGCTACGTTGTAGATGCTCATGACGCGGCCGCGCATCTCGTCAGTAGCCATCAGTTGCACGAGCGAGCTGAGCATGGCGAAGCAGGCGATCAGAGCCATGCCGGCGAGGAAAAGGAAGATGAGGCCCATGGTCAGGCCGCGGCTCCAGGCAAAGGCGGCCTCAAAGATGCCGAGCGCGATGAGGCCGAGAATGGCATCGCGGCCCAGGCCGGAGCGCTTGCCGCGGGCGGCCACGGCCAGAGCGCCGGTGATGGCGCCGGCGGCCTCCACGGAAAGGAGGATGGTGTAGGTGCCGGCGTTGCCGCCAAAGACATCCTTGGCGAAGACCGGCAGAAATACGATGAGCGGAATGCCGAGGAACGTGGAGAAGAACGCCACCCAGATGAGCGGCAGCATCTCGGGCTTTTCGCGGATGAAGGCGATGCCGCCCTTCATGGACTCCATGACTGTCTCTTTGCTGGGCGTGGGCAGGAAGCTGACCGTGATCAGCGTCAGCGAGATAATGACGGCCACATAGCTGAGACCGTTGAGGCCGAAGCACCAGGCAGCGCCCAGATTGGTGAGCGCCAGGCCGCCGATGACCGGACCGATGACGCGCGCCAGATTGAACTGAATGGAGTTCATGGCGATGGCGTTGGAGAGATGCTCGCGGGGCACCAGCGAGGGAATCAGCGATTGGTAGGCGGGCGCGCCGAAGGCCTGCGCGGTGCCGACGACGAAGCTGAGAGTGAGGATATGCCAGACCTGCGCGTGACCGGTGGCGAAGAGCGTGGCGAGGATGAAGGCGCAGGTCATCTGCACGCACTGCGAGGAGATCAACAGGCGGCGGCGGTCAAAGCGGTCCGCGGCGACACCGGCGAACATGGCCAGCAGAAAGATGGGGATTTCACCGAGGAACGAGTCCATGCCGAGCCAGAAGGGCGAGCCCGACAGTTGCAGAACCAGCCAGCTCTGGGCGAGTTTCTGCATCCACGTGCCGATGGAAGAGAGGCAGGCGCCCGTCCACATCAGCCGGAAGTTCTTGTACTGAAAAGCAGTGAAGATCCGGCTCAGCAAGTGAGGGGCCCGTTACGGTAGCGGCTGGGGCCGCGCGATCAGGTGCAGGATGTTACCGTCGCAGTCGGCAAAGAAGACCAGGCGGTTGCCTTTGATATCGAGCGCGTCAGTGAGGAACTGGACGCCCTTGGTTTTCAGCTCGGCGTGGCCGGCGTCGAAGTCCGTTACGGCCACAGCCAGGTGGCGGATGCCGGGCGTCTTCATGGCCGTGGCCACAGCGTCGCCCTGGGAGGGGATGATCTCCAGCATGGTGCCGTCCGGCGCGCGGACGAAGTAGTTGCCGTCGTACTCGTAGTTGATTCGGAAACCCAGCGTATCGACGTACCATTGCGCCAGCTTCCTGGGGTCTGGAGTCGCCAGGGCGGTGTGCTCAAATCCAGTGAACAACATAAGACGAGTCTAGCAGGGCCGTGGCTACTGCCTGGTGGCTGGCGGGACGGGCGCGGCCGGCTTGCGCACCTGGTCGTAGTAGCGCTGGACATAGTCTTGCAAGTGGAGGGGCACTTCATCGCGGCTGACTTCCCCACCGGCTTCGGCGTGGGAGGCTGAGCGCGTGACATAGGGCGTCTTGAGCTGCTGGTTTTTGGAGTTGGTCACCTCCACCATCACTTCGCCCTGCATGTTCAGGGAGCGCTTGCTCAGCAGTTCACTGAGCTTGCCCATGGCGTCGCGCTGCTCGGCCAGTTGGGTGTCCTTGTTGCCGTCCTGCTTGCCGATGCCGCTCTTCTCGCTCTTGGAGGCCTGCTCGGGGCTGTTGCCGGGCTGATTGGACTTAGCCTGCTGGGCGCTGTCGGAATCGGCCTGCTGCTGGCCGGGCTGGGAGGCGTCCGGCTCGCCCTGCTCGTTTGGCTGGCCGGGCTGCTGCTCGCCCTTCTTCTGGCCCTGGCCCTTCTGGCCATCCTTATTGGACGCATCCTGTTTCTGATCGCCGCCCTTGGGCTCCATGTTCATCTTGTCCATCAGGTTGGCCAGGGCGTCGCGCATCTTGTCCATGAGGCTGCTGTCCTTGGACTGTGGACCCTGTTTCTGTTTGGGGTCCTGGTCGCCGGGACGCTTGCCGTCCTTGGCGCCTGCCGGCGACTGCTTTTTATCGCCCGCGGCTGACTCGCCTTCCTGGGTGTCCTCGGACTGCTCTTCGTCCTGAGCCTGGCTCTGCTCACCCTTCTGGCCCTGGCGGCCCGCCTGGTTGGGGTCCTTGACTTCCATCGTGCGGAGGGACTCCTGCACGGCGATGTCTTTCTCGGTGATGTTGCTCAACTCGCTATCCGGTACGTTGAGGTTGAAGGGATCCGGCAAGCCGGTCTTCTGTGCGAGTTGGGCCGGCTTCTTGACGGCCTGCGGGGCGCCTGTCAAGGTGTCGAAGCTGATCTGGGCGATGGGCGCGCTGAGGTCAAAGGTGCGGAGGATGCCGTAGCGGGCGATGAAGACGGCGGAGGCGGCGGCCAACATGGCCGTGGCCGCCCAGGCGCCCCGCGGCATGGAGATGGGCAGGGCGGCGCGCGCGTCGGCAGTGCTGGCGGCACTCTCGGCCTGCCCGGCGACGGTTTGGACAAAGGCGGGATCGGCCCGGCGGCTGTCGTCCTGGTAGTGGAACGCGGTGGAGAGCAGATCCTTCAGAGAGAGCGCGTCATCCAGCCGTTGCGCCACCTGATAGTTACCCGGCAGGCGCTTGCGGCTGCGCCACCAGCCGATGGCGATGGTGACCACCAGCAGCAGCACAGGCCAGTACCAGTTCAGCACCTGGGTGCCGACCAGAAGAAGCAGGATGAAGGTGCCCAGGCAGGCGGTGGCGCCCCAGCCGAACTGGTCCAGAAACAGTTGCAGGGCCGAGCGGCGGCGGCCTTGTTCGAGCAGGCGGGCGATGGCACCGGTATGGGTCAAGGTGGTGCTTCCATTATGACAGGGCTTCCGGGCTTCAGGGGTAAGGTTGGCCCCCTTTTGATACGATTGGGGCGGATTTCCAGTATCACCGCACTCAGCTAGTTTCGACCGGGGCAGCCGCGATTCCAGTCCCGAAGACCGGAGTGAGGACCCCTTCCAGTGCGGCCAACCATTCAAGGAGAATTCCAAGTGCCGAACTGCAATCCGATTACGCGGCGGGATCTGATCCGAACAAGTACGGTGGCCATGACGGCGGCCTCCTATGGCCGGATTCTCGGCGCCAACGACGCGATCCGAATCGGGGTGGCCGCCCTTGGCTTGCGCGGAAAACAGGGACTGGCGACGTTTGTTCCGAACTCCGATGTGCGCCTGGCCGCTCTCTGCGATGTGTGGGGCGACCGAGTGGAAGAAGGGGTGAAGCGGGTTCAGGCCTCCTCCGGGGTGATGAGGTTCAGCGATCACCGGCAGATGCTGGACAAGGGGCAGTTGGACGGCGTCGTAGTGGCTACGACGGATCACTGGCATTGCGCCATCTGCGTGGATGCCATGAATGCCGGCAAAGACGTGTACTGTGAAAAGCCGCTGACGCTGAGCATCGAGGAAGGGCCTGTGATGGTCCGGGCGGCGCGGGAAAACAACCGGATCTGCCAGGTGGGGCCGCGGCGCTCACGAGAAATGACCCACCTCTGCTCATTTAGAGTTGCCCACGCCGAAAACAGGTTCTGCCACGTGGCGTGGCGCGGGGCTGGCGACATCATCCGCGCCGCTGGCGCGTAAGTCTCTTGTTTCCTGTAACCAGCT
>JBBQLF010000096.1:0-11201 GCA_038327695.1 Bryobacterales bacterium | reverse complement strand
GGCCTTCCGTAATCCCAACCGTGCGCGGATCTACCACTTCTTTTGTGGATTTTTTCTTGAGATCGCCGTCCTGTTGATTGCGGGCCTGGTGCGCTAACGCGTTCGCGCCCACCAGTGCCTTGTTCGGCTGGGGACCAAATGAGATGATCTCCGTAAGAGCCTGGCTGACGGGGAACAGCTTCTCCGTGACGATGTTGGTGTAGTACGGCAGGCGATCCTTGCGAACGGCCAGCGTCATCACGATCTCTTCCAGCGCGCAGTTGCCGGCACGCTCGCCGATCCCGTTGATGGTGCATTCAATCTGCCGCGCCCCGGCGCCAATGGCGGCCAGGGAGTTAGCGGTAGCGAGCCCCAAGTCATTGTGGCAATGGACACTAATGATGGCGCTGTCGCCCACCGCGCGCGCCATGCGCCCAATCAGTTCGGCGTGCTCTTCCGGCACGGAATAGCCGGTGGTATCCGGCAGGTTGACGGTTTTGGCGCCGGCCGCCACAACGGCCAAGGTGACCTCTTCCAGGTAGCCGGGGTCCGTGCGCGTGGCATCCTCGGCCGAAAACTCCACGTCTTCCACGTACTGCCGGGCCAGCCGCACAGCCGCGCAAGCTTCGTCCAGCACCTGCTGGCGGGTCTTCCTCAGCTTGAACTTGAGATGAATATCGCTGGTTGCGATAAACGTATGGATCCGGCTCCGTTTGGCCGGCTCCAGAGCGCTGGCAGCGCGTTCGACATCCAGTTTGCAGGCTCGGCTCAGTGCGGCCACCTGCACCCAAGGCAATTCTGAGCTGATTACTCGAACTGCCTGGTAATCGCCCTCGGAGGCGATCGGAAACCCGGCTTCCATAATGTCCACGCCAAGTTCGGCTAGTTTGTGGGCCATTCTGAGCTTCTCAGGTACTGTCATCGAGCATCCGGGTGACTGTTCGCCATCCCGTAGCGTCGTGTCGAAGATGTAAACGCGCTGCCTGTTTTGCGAGTCGATCATGTTTCGCCTTGCGCTCCTTGCTGCCGGTTCCACCAACTAAAGGGCCTGTTGCTCCCCGTCGCCGGGTTCACCGCTCACCAACCATTGTGGGACCGAAGCGAGGATTCTTCAAATTTATAATTAGGTTGCTTCGGATAACGAATTCATATATGATAAATCTGGCTTATGGGCACTGTGCCCAGGGCCCGGTGTACCCTATGGAACTCTATCCGATCAAAGTCTTTCTGACGGTTGCGACTGAGAAGAGCTTTTCGCGTGCCGGCGAGAAGCTCTTGCGAACGCAGCCTGCCATATCGCTGGCCGTCCAGAGACTGGAAGCCGAGCTTGGCGAGCGGTTGCTGGACCGGTCAGGCCGCGAACTCATCCTCACTGACGCCGGTAAGATCGTGGTCGAATATTCCCGTCGTTTCGAGAACCTGGAACGGGATCTGGAAAACGCGCTGGCTGAACTTCGGGACTTGGCCGCCGGTCAGCTTGCCATCGGCGCCAATGAGTCTACCTGCCTTTATTTGCTACAGCATATCGTCAATTATCGAAGGCTTTACCCGAAGGTCAGAGTGCAGGTTCGGCGGACTCTTTCCAGTAAGATCCCGGTGCAGTTGATTGATGGCGATCTGGAGATGGGCGCGGTGAGCTTCGATCCGGAAGACGACCGTCTGGAGTCCACCGTCATCTACACGGACCATCTGGCGTTTGTCGTCTCGCCACAGCATCGCTTTTCCGGGCGCAAGTCCGTCTCCATCAGGGAGTTGGGCATGGAGACGTTTATTGCCCACAACGTCCTGAGCCCCTACCGGGAGGTGGTCATCAAGGCGTTTCAGCGCGCCAAGGTGGCCTTGAACATGGATGTGGAAATGCCGACGGTGGAGACCATCCGTCGCATGGTGCAGCGCAATGAGGGTGTCGCCTTCCTGCCTAAGATGTGCGTAGAGCAAGAGATAGAGCAAAATCTTCTAGTAGAAGTTGAAGTCGAGGAGCTGCGAGTGGAGCGCAAGGTGCGGCTGCTGTACCCGGCCCGGCGCGCGCTCAGCCACGCCGCCAAGGCATTCCTGGAGGTTGTGCAGGGGCCTCGCGCCGACTGATTCAGCGCAACCGTACCGCTCCCCCCGCCACCACCCGTCCCGCCGCCGGCCCCCACGGCCTCGGGGCGACTGATTCAGCGCAGCTGTACCGCCACCAGGGTGTCCGTGTTCCTGATGAAGAGCCGCCCCTCCGCCACGGCAGGGTACGCCCGGACCACGCCTGGCAGCAGTTTTCTCGTCGTCTTCGGCTGGAATCCACGAGGAGAGGCGTCTGCCAGCACCAACTCGCCCCTCTCTTTCACAATCAGCAGCTGGTTGCCAACCAGGAGGATCGACCCGGCGCCAAAGCCCTCCTGGGTCCATACTACCTTCCCGGACTTCCATTCCACGCAACGCAATTCCTGACCCTCCTCCTGCCGCCCGTGGAAGCCGTAGAGATAGTCGCCGGAGCGGACGCTGGTGGCGTAGTGATTGGATAGGCTGTCATCGCTGGCCCAGACCGTCTTCCAGATCCCGGCCGGTAAGGCCTCTAACAGGATGGCTCCTGTGGCGTATGACGCTGAAAGAAACACTTGATTGTTCCAGGCCAAAGGTGTTGCGGCGTTGACAGATGCGCGCGAGCGGGAGCGATGACGAAGTTGCTGCGCCACCGCACCGGTGGCCGGCTCCAGAGCCACCAATCCGTTGCGCGTGAAGAACAGCGCCAGCGTCTTGCCCAGGATCACCGCCAAGCTGCCTGAGGAGTAACCAGCCTCGTCGTTGGCCGCCTTCCATAACTCCCGGCCGCTCGCCGCATCAAAGGCGACGATCCCGGCGCCGTTTTTGCCGCCGGCGTTCACCATCACCCGGTTTTCGTGAACTAGCGGCGTGCCCGCCGCGCCGAAGAAGCCCTTCTCCACGGCGTACTGCTTCATGACGTCCACAGACCAGAGCCTGCGCCCAGTAGCAAGATCCACCGCAGTGAGCCGTCCCTCGGCGCCGTAAATAAACACGCGCCCGTCCGCGACGGCCGGCGCTGACCGGGGCCCCTCGTCGAAACCGAAATCGTCACGATAGGCGGTGGGCCCCTCAAAACGCCACACCGGTTTGCCTGTGGCGGGATCGAGCGCGTCCAACACCTCCACGCCGCCAAGCCTATGGAACAAGAGGAGTTTCCCGTTCGCCACCACGGGGCCTGCAAAGCCGGCGCCCACTTTCTTCGTCCAGAGCGGGTCGGCAGGGACCGTCTGAGCAGCGGCGGTGGCACCAAACAGCAGAGCGGCCAGTCCACACACGCAGAGGCGGACGATCATGATTTGGGCCTCGTGTTGACGCGAACCACCGGGTAGGCGTCCTTGTCGGATTCAAAGTACGGCGAGCGCTGGAAGAGCCACGCCAGGCGCGCCCGGGCGTTGCCGGCAAAGGCGGCATCGGCGGCGATCTTGGCCTCGAACTCAGTGCGCAGGGTGGCGTCTCGCTTCAGCATCTCGGCCGCGATGGGCTCGAAAATGTAGTCGCTAAAGTACTCTTTTTGCTCAAAAACTGGCAGAAAGTAGCCCCATTTGACACCGGAATCGGGCGCTTTCGGCTCCAGGATGTGCATGGCGACCTTGCCCGCACGTTGGGCGACGGGGACAAACACGCTGCCGGCGGCGAGCGTGCGGGGCTCCCGAACGGTCTTGGCGGTGAAGCCAGTGACCTGGAAGCGGCCTTCGAAGGGCGCGGTGGCGAAACGGACGTTGCTGAAGCGAATGGTCTCGAACTCGCCCGAAACGGGCTGGCTGAGCGGCTCGGACCGCACGCCGTGCCGCTTCAGCAGGTCAATCACGTCCTCCCACTCCCGTGGCACGATGTAGCCCAGCGGGGCGGCGGGCGCGAACTTCTCCACCATGCCACGCACGGCAACGGCCTCCTGATTCAATGGTTTAGCGGTGTAACGAGTGATGGGCACGCCGGTCACCGGGCTCAGCGGGCGCTCGGTTTCCAGCATCCGCAACGTGTACGGCTCGCCCGTCTCGGCCGGTGTACCCTCCAGGAACACCTTGTCGCCCGGGCGGAGCGCCTCCATGGCGCGATCAGCGGCCAGCGACGCCGCGCGCACCGTCTTGGCGTCGGCGGCCAGGATATCCAGCGAGACCCGCATGATGTCGTAGTGGGACCAGACGCGCGTGCGGAAACTCTTCAGTGAGTGGGTCTCCACCAGGAGCGCGGCCCGGTTCTGCGCGGCGGCGTAACCGGTGGAGTAGCGCGGAGAGGCGGTCATCAGCGTCAGAGTCTTGCCGTCGCGGCCTCGGCCCTCAAAGTAGTAGCCCGTAACGTGGCCCAGTTCACCCATCTTCGCCATCAGGCGCGGCAGGTACCCTCGCGCCACCCAGCCACCGGCCTCGGGCGCGATGTCCTGCCCGGTGTGCGTGGCAATGGTGACGTCGTACTGGTTGTCGCTGCCGTCGGTGACATGATTGTCGATCAGGAAGTCGGGCAGCCAGGCGGTATAGAGGCGCAGCCAGGCGCGCATTTCGGGCGTGTCGGACTTCAGATAGTCGCGGTTCAGATTGCGCCGCGTGGCGTTGACCCGGAAGCCCATGCGCGCGGGTCCGTTCTCGTTGATGCGATTGTAGGGCGAGGTATGCTCGTGGCCGTCGGCGTTGAAAACGGGAATGGAGATGAGGATCAAATGATCGAGCCACGCGGCGTGACGCCGGGTGACCAGCACGTCGCGCAGCAGCATCATGGCTGCGTCCTTGCCGCCGTTTTCGCCGGCGTGGATGCCGTTTTGCAGCAGCACCACGGGCTTGCCGGTGCGGCGGGCGGCGACGGGATCAAAGGCGTGGTCTTTCGACACGATCAGCGCGTACAGGGGGCGGCCCTCGCCGGTGAGGCCCATGTGGGTCAGGCGGGCGTACGGCGACAGCTTGGCCAACTGGCGGTAAATGGCGACGGCCTCCGCGTAGGAGCCGGTTTCGCGGAACTCCGTGTCCTCGGCGTGCGTGCGCAGGTGGGCCGGCGCGGCGGCTGTGCTTTCCTTCAGAGACCGTGCCTCCCGCATGATGGCCGTTTCGGCCTGCGATTGAGGAGGCATCGGCGGGACCAAGGCGGACTGGAGAAAAATGAAGGCGGCGCAGAGCATATCTGTTCAGGATAGCGGCCCTGCGCCAGAGCTCAAAAGAGCCAGCGGAATCCCATCTGAAGCAGTCTCGGCGAGCCGGGGAGCATTCCGCGCGAGCGATCCACCAGGACCAGCCGGTCCATTGCGTTCTTGACCGTGACGAAGGCCGTGGTGCGCAGCGTCTCCAACGGGACGTTCAGTGTTCCGTTCCAGATTACGTTGCCGGCGATGGCGCCGCGCTGGCCGTCGGGCGTCGGGTTGATGGTGTTCAGGTCGTCGCCAAACTGTCTGGAGGTCTGCACCATCTCCATCAGGACGTTGACGCCGCTGCGGTGGGTGAAACCGGCCGTGGCGTTGAGCAGGGAGGCGGAAGAGTACGGCAACCGGTTGCCGGTGATCCGGATGGCGCCGGCGCCTGAGACGCCCGAGTAGCGCAGGCCTTCAAACCGCGAGGTGGGAATCCAGGTCCAGGCGCCGCGCAGATAGAGTGAGTTGCCGGAGCCAAAGACGTTGCGCACGTCATAGCGGCTCGCGAACTCACCGCCTTGATGCAGGGTCTGGCCGGCGCTGGTGAGGGCTGAACCAACGCCGCCCGCCAGCGAGGCGGCGATGATCTGGTTCTGGTAGTCCATGCGGAAGTAGGTGGATTCCAGAGTGAATTGGCGGCCCAGGCGGGTGCGGATGCCGGCTTCGTAGTTCCAGCTGAGCTCAGGTGCGAGTTCTACGAAGCCGCCGGAATTGCCGATAATGTCTTCGGTGCGTGGCGGCGAGAAGCCACGATGGACGCCGGCAAAAATGGTGATCGCACTTTTCGGGGTCCAGGCCGCGCCGATGCCGGGGATGGCGCGGGTCAGCGTGGTGTCGCCCGTGATGCCCTGGCCTCCGTTGAAAAGGCGGTTGGTGCGCTGGTAGCGGACGTGCTCCAGGCGAACGCCCGGCGTGAGGGTGAACTTGCCGAAGTAGAAGCGGTTTTGCACGTAGCCGGAGTAGGCCTGATTGCGGCGTTGGTTGTCTTCCACCACCGCACCGCTGCGTGCAGTGGGGAAGTTGCCATTCATTTGCACGCGCTCCTGGGTCTCGAAGTGCGCGCGCACACCGGCGTCCAGCTCCGAGCGGACGCCGAAGAGCGAGTAGTTCCAGCGGGTGCGCGGATCGACGCCCCACGTGTAGTAGTTGCGCAGGCGGCCCTCATTGCCGCAAACCGTGTTGAGCCTGGCCATGCCGGCGCATTCGGGGTCAGCTGCGTCGTTGGGCCGTTGGCCGGAGTTGGAGGACTGGCGCCACCAGTCGCGATGGAACACTGAGCCGTAGGCGGTGGTGGTCAGAATGAGATTGGGTTGCAATGCGGCGGTGTGGACGGCGGAGGCGCCCCAGCGGCTCCCGTAGAAGTGGTCGTTGCGAAACGGATTCCAGCGCGGGTCCATCTGCCATTCGGCGAGGCGCAGGCCCGAGTAGGTGAGGCGGGAATCCTCCCTGTAGTTGTTCGCCTTGAGCGCGAGCGCGTGTTTCGGGGAAAGCGGCGTCAGGGTCTTGACGTTGAAGTCGTTCAAACCGCTGCGTACGTTGTCGCGCGCCCCTGCCCCCTGCTTGCGGACCGCATCGAAAAGCAGCCCGGTGTTGTTCCAGGTGCCGCCGTAGCGCATGTGCCCGTTGAAGTAGTCGCGGCTTCCTCCGGTGAGCGAGAGCATGCCAGATGGCGTGTCAGCAATGGCCGGTGTCACATAGTTCACCACGCCACCGACTGTGTTGGGGCCCCAGGCGATCTGGCCCGAACCCTTCACCACCTCAATCGAATCAAAGCGATCCACCGGTGGGTGGTAGTAGGACGCGTTGTCGCCATACGGTGCATAGGCAAGCGGGACACCGTCCTCCAAAAGCAGCACCTTGGTGGAGCGCGTGGGGTTCAGGCCGCGGATGCCGATGTTGGGGCGGAGACTGAAGCCCTCCTCCGGACGAGCGTAGACGCCTGTCAGCTTTCGGAGAGCCTCTTCGAATCCGAAGACCTTGGATTCAGCCAGTGCCGCCGAGTCCAGCAGAGCGACGGAGCCCGGTGTGCGGCTGACAATCTCGGGCGTACCCGCGACGGAGCTTGCCGAGACGAGGAGTTCCTGGGCCAGGAGGGCGGGTTGAAGCGGGATGACATAACCGGTCAGTCCGGTAGCCGGTATGTCCACCGGCAACTCCGTTGCCGCAAAGCCGGAGGCTTTGACGCTCACGCGCCAGCGGCCCGCTTCAGCCGGCTGAAAATGATATTCACCTGCAAGTGAGGTCGTGACGGAGTTCGTTGAGCCGCGCGTTTCCGGCCGCAGTGTGACCGTGGCGTTCGGGATGGATGCCCCGGAGGAATCTACAACGAATCCTTGAAAAACCAATGAAGACTGGGCGGACAGCGTGTTCGCGAGTACCGCCAGAAGGAGGACCGGATGAGTTGGGAAGGAGAGCATGGGATAGTGGCCTGCACTCATAGTGTAGATGCAAATGAGTTGCAATACAAGTCCGGCAGAGATGATTGCTAGACTGGAAAGTGATGAAAATTGCTTCAGCGTGCGCGTCTCTACTTGCAGTGCTATTGAGTGGCTGCGGCCCCAAGGCGATGGATCCCCAGGCCTTCGAAAAACTGACGGCGGAGTTTGGCAACTCCACCCTGGCGCTGGCGCCAGTGGGGGCTACCGCCGCCGGGTATCACCAGCACAACGGCCAGGTGCTGGACACGATGCTGGACGACTACAGCGCGGACGGCATTGCCCGGCAGCGGAAGCACTACCAGGACTGGAAGGCGCGACTGGCAGGCGTGGACCGCCAATCGCTGGACGCACAGGCCCAGGCGGACCTGGACCTGATGGCGGGCACGGTGGAAGCCGGCCTGCTGGAACTGGACACGCTGCAGAGCTGGCGCCACAACCCCACGGTGTACGTGGAACTGATCGGCAACGCGATCTTTACGCCATTCAGCGTGGAGTACGCACCGGCGGCGGAGCGCTGGGCGCACATCATCGCGCGGTTGCGCGCCGTGCCGGCTCTGCTGGACGCCGCCAAGCTCCAACTGGCCGGCTCAAACGCCATATGGACTCGCGTGGCAATCGAGGAAGGCGAGGGCAACCTCCAATTGGTCGAGAAGGTGTTTCCGGAGCGGGTGCCGGCCGCGCAGAAGGCGGATTACGACGCGGCAGCCGGACCGGCCCTGGCGGCCATGCGGGCGTTCCACACCCATTTGAAGAGCCTGAAGGATGAGGGGCCGGAATCCTGGCGGCTCGGCAAAGAGAAGTACGCCGCCAAGTTCAGGCAGGCGGTGGGCAGCGACGTCACGCCGGAGCAGTTGCTGGCCGACGCCGAAGCGGAACTGAAGACGATCCGCAAGCAGATGTTCATCGATGCGTTGCCTCTGCACCAGCAGTATTACCCTACGCATCGCGATCCGGTGGATTTGAATCTGATTGTGCGCGAGACGCTGGATCGCGTGGCGGCGAAGCATGTGGCGGCGGGCGCCTATTTCCCGGAGGCGGAGAAGACGCTGGCTGAGACGCGGGAGTTCCTGAAGGCCCACGAGGACCGCATCGTCCGGATGCCCGCCCGCGACAACCTCAAGTTGATTGAAACGCCGGAATTCATGCGCGGCATCTATGGGGTCGGCGGCTTCAGCCCGGCGCCGGCGCTGCAACCGGAACTCGGGGCGTTCTACTGGCTGACGCCGATCCCGAAGGACTGGCCGAAGGAGCGCGTGGATTCCAAGCTGCGCGAGTACAACGACTACGGCCTGCGCATCCTGACCATCCACGAGGCGATTCCTGGTCATTACGTGCAGTTCGAGTATGCCAACGCGATTGAGCCGAAGTCGCGCCGCGTGCTGCGCGGCATCTTCGGGAGCGGCCCGTATGTGGAGGGCTGGGCAGTCTACGCCACGGAGGTCATGATCCGCGAAGGCTATCTCCAGAAGTCGCCGGAGTTGCAACTCACTTTCCAGAAGCAACTGCTGCGCGCCATCGCCAACACGATTCTGGACATTCGCCTCCACACCGGCAATATGACCGAGGCGGAAGCGATCTCGCTGATGGTGGACCGGACGTTCCAGGAGAAAGAGGAGGCGGTGGCGAAGTACCAGCGGGCTCAGTTGAGCGCCTGCCAGTTGCCCACCTATTTTGCCGGCTACCGGGCCTGGAAGGCGCTGCGCGCCGCGGCCGAGGCGAAGGACGGCGCCTCATTCCGGGCCGGCGAGTTCCACCGCAAAGCACTGGAGGCCGGTGCACTGCCGATTCCGGTGCTGACCCGCCTGATGGGCCTCACCGCCGCCCAGGGCGCGACGCCGGCGAAGTGATCTCCAGTCCTGGATCTCTCAGCCATTGCCTTCCGTTCGCGGTTCGTGCTTCAATCAGGGCATTCGAATGTGGAAAGACGCCGCTCACTGGGTAAAGGACTTGACGCTTTCGGCGCTGATGGCGCTGGTGGTGATCCTGTTTCTCTACCAGCCAGTCAAAGTGGAAGGCACTTCGATGATGCCTGGCCTGCAGGACAACCAGCGCGTCTTCATCAACAAGTTCGTCTACCGCTTCGGGTTCGGCGACGTGGAGCGGGGCGACACCGTGGTCTTCTGGTTTCCAGGCGACCCGACGAAGTCCTACATCAAGCGCATCATCGGATTGCCGGGCGACACGGTGGACGTGCGCGCGGGCGTCGTCTATCTCAACGGCACCCGGCTGGCTGAACCGTATGTGCCCGACGAGTACCGCGATCGCATTTCGGTCGGCCCCGTGCGGGTACCGGCGGGCCAGTTCTTCGTGCTGGGCGATCACCGCAGCTCTTCTAACGACAGCCGCAATTGGGGACCCGTGCCAAAGGAGGCCATCTATGGCCGGGCCGTGTTTGCCTATTGGCCCCTGGATCGGCTAGGCGTGGTACGCTAGCCAGTTTCCGGCGCAAAAATGCCATCTTCGCCATCGGCTCGGAAGCGTTTTCTGAGCCGCGCGCGTTAGGGCCGGTTCCGAGCCGGGCGCGGCCGGCAAGCGGGATGCAACCACTCCCTCACGGCCGTGGCTCGGAAGCGTTTTCTGAGCCGCGCGCGTTAGGGCCGGTTCCGAGCCGGGCGCGGCAGCAAGCGGGATGCAACCACTCCCTCACGGCCGTGGCTCGGAAGCGTTTTCTGAGCCGCGCGCGTTAGGGCCGGTTCCGAGCCGGGCGGGGCCGGCAAGCGGTCACCGCCCTAGCCCCCCTGCAACGTGAACGGGTCCGCACCGATGGTCCCCACCAACTCCTCCAGATAAGCAGGCGCGCTGACTCTCGCCAGTTGTTCCCGGGCCGCCGCCAGAAGCGCGCGCGGGTCCGAGCCTTGCAGCGCCGTCACGTGCCGCCGCCACAGCGCCACGTCGCGCTGCTGCTTCACGCGCAACCGCTCCCTATACCAGGCTGACTTCAGCAGCGCCGGGCGAGTGAACATCGCCCGTAGCCTCGGGTCGTCGATGCCCATACCCTCGTAGTGCCCGTGCACCATCACATGCAGCAAGGCCTTCAACGGCGGGCACGCCGCGTTCACGCTGCCGTCCTCAAAGTAGTTGCGCGCCACGCGCGCCTGTGCCTCCACAATGCTGTCCACGCCGCTCACGAACGCCGCCAGATCCTGCCGCTCCGGCTGGAGCAGTTCCTCGCTGAACACCGCGTCCGGGGTTTCAAAGATGCGGCCAAAGAAACGATCCATGAAGAGAGACGTAATGCGGTAGCCGAGGCGGCTGGCCAGCACCATGCGCCCTTCGTATTCGAAATCCGCCACTTTCTCCAGGCACCCCTCGTCCAGCAGGAATTTCGGATCGCGTTCGGAAACCTGAATGCGGCACCAGATCTCCGGCACCAACATGCTGATGTCGTGATCCACGCGGAACCGCGGCCCCACATAGCCGGCCGCCGTCGTGAAGCCCGCATACCCAGTCAGGATGAAGGACACCAGTGCGTTGTTGAGATCCACCACCGGCCAGAGGGCGTTGAAGGGCCCTTTGGTCAGCGCGCCTTCGGAGCCTGCGCCCGTCGTGCTTGGGCTTTTTCCGGTCAAACTGCAGATGAAGTCCATGAAAAGTTCGGGCAGCTCCTGGTAGTGAATCGGGTTGTAGACGGCGAGGGCGCGGATGCC
>JBBQLF010000095.1:0-11207 GCA_038327695.1 Bryobacterales bacterium | reverse complement strand
GCCTTCCTCGCCAACGCGCTCAGCTTCCTCGTCAGCGCCATCGCCATCTCGAGCCTGCGCTCGCGCTTGGGCCATTTCCGGCCGGACCGCACCGGCGAGGCCAAAACCCGCGGCACCAGCTACCAGGAGTTTCGCGAGGGCCTGCGCTATATGACGGCGCGCCCGCTCATCCTCGGCATCGGCCTGCTGGGCGTCGGCTGGTCCACCGGCGGCGGCGCCGCGCAAGTGCTCTTCACCCTCTTCGGCGAGGTCGTCTTTCAGCGCGGCCCCGCCGGCATCGGCCTCATCTGGAGCTTCGCCGGCATCGGTCTCGTCATCGGCGGCATCATCGGCCATCGTGCCGGCGCGCGGCTCAGCTTCACCCGCTACAAACATATTGTCACCATCGCGTTTTTTCTCCACGGCCTCTGCTACGCCCTCTTCAGCCTGGCTCCGGAGATCTGGGGCGCCATCGTTTTCATCGCCCTCTCCCGCGTGGCCATGGGCATGAACTCCGTACTGAACCGCACCATGCTGCTGCTGCATGTGCCCGATGGCCTGCGCGGCCGCGTCTTCACCACAGTAGAGACCATGTCGAATGCAGTGATGATGCTCTCGATGGGCGCCGCCGGCGTCGCTTCCACGGTCTACACTCCGCGCCAGATCGGCTTCGTCGCCGGCGCTCTCAGCGCGTCCACCGCCCTCTTCTGGGCCTGGGCCAACGCCGCCGGCAAATTGCCGGAGCCCGAGCGCGACACCCACGAGCCGCAGCGCGAGTTTACTGAGCCTGTCACACCCGCGTGATGCCGGCGCCTGCAAAGCCCCCTGCGAGGACTCCACCCCGCGCCAAATCAGGCGCGTCCACCGCCCTCTTCTGACCCTGGGCCAACGCCGCCGGCAAATTGCCGCAGCCTGAGCGCGACATCCACCAGCCGCAGCGCGAGTTTACTGAGCCTGTAACACCCGCGTGATGCCGGCCTGCAAAGCCCCCAGCAAAGCCGGCTGCGAGGACTCCAGGTAGAAGTGGCCGCCATGAAACTCGCGGCGCTCAAACGGGCCCGTGGTCTGCGCGCCCCAGCCGTCCAGATGCTCCGCCGTCACGTTCGGATCGGCCTCGCCACCATAGGCGAACACCGGCAACTGGAACGGTTCCTCGGCCGTGTAAGCATACTGGCGGTAGAGCCGGGCATCGGCCAGCAGCGCCGGCAAGGCCAGCTTCAGCAGTTCGGGATTGTTCAGCACGCTGGGCGGAAAGCCATCCAGCCGCCGCAGTTCCTCGATAAACCCGCGCAGGGAAGGCTCTGCCGGCGCCACGTGATTCAGCCGGTACTGCGGAGCCCGCGCGCCGGAAACACACAGCGCCAGCGGCAGCCTCAAGCCCGCCCGCCGCAACGCGCGCGTCAGCTCAAACGCAATGCCGGCGCCCATACTGTGGCCGAACAGCAGAAACGGCGCATCGAGAAACGGCCGCATCGCCCCCAGCAGCGCCTCCACCAGCGGCCCCATGCGCTCAAACGGCGCCTCGCCGGCGCGCGTCTCACGCCCCGGTAACCGCACCGGCGCCACGGCCACCAGCGCCGACAACGGCTCCCGCCAAGTCCGGTACGCCAACGCGCCGCCACCCGCCCACGGCAGACAAAACAGCCGTGGCCGGTCCGCGCGCGCCTCCTCCATGCCGGCAAACCACGCGCTCGTCTCCGGCCTCGCCGCTGTGGAACGCTGCCTCAGCCGCAACGCCAGCAGCCGCTTCTTCTCTTCGCTCAACTCCGGCTTCGGCGCCGCCGCGGCTTGCTTCTTCGGTTGCGTCATCAGCTTCTGCAGGTACGCCTCAAACGGCTGCACACTGAGATTGCCGGCGTAGTCCAGCGCCGCCCGCCGCGACGCGCCCGCCACATCTTCCCAGTGCGCCCGGTCCGTGCTCAGCCGCTCCACCACGCTCTGCCACGGCGCCACGTCCTGCGGCGGCACCACCGCCACCGGCACCATGCTCGCGTCCAGCGACGGCAGGTACTTCACAATCGGATTCACCCGGATCAGATACGGCACCCCGAGCTTGGCTTCGTGCAGTCCGCCCACATCGCTCGCCACCACCGGCACCCCGCGCGACATCGCCTCCGGCACCACCCGCGAGCGCGCCTCGGCCCAAACCGACGGCACCAGCATCACCCGCGTCTGCCGCAGCAACCCGTCGATATTGTCCATCTGCGGCAGCACCGCCACGTTGCCCAGCGATGCCAGCTCCGCCCTCTCGTCCGCTTGCGTACCCCACGACGGGATGGCCGCAAAACGCAGCTGCGGCATGCGCCGCGCCAGTTCCAGGAAGATCGAAATGCCCTTCACCGCGCACGGGTTCACCATGGAGATGTAGGGGTTCTCGAAGCGGCCCAGCAGCGGAAACTCCTTCTCCGGCGGCAGCAGCGAGATCGGCAGATGGATGGCGTCCAGCCCGCTCCACTGCCGCACGTAGCCGGCCACATAATGGCTCACCCCCACCACGCCGTCGGCCCGTTTCAGAGCCTCCGTCTTGGCCGCGCTCACCATCGAACTGTCCGGCCCAAACGGCACGGCAATGGTGGCGCGCACCAGATACACCACGCGCGCCCGCGGCGCCATCACCGCCAGATCGAACAACAGGTGGCCGGGGTCGTCCGTCGACGTGATGATGATGTCCGGGTCAAACTCGTCGATCTGCGTTTGGAAGAAGCCCCGCAGCTGCGGGTTCTGCGTCAGCGCCCGCACGTCCACGCCGCCCAACCGGTACCGCACTGCCGCCTCGCCGCCGCCCTCCACGGCCACATCGCGCGCGGCCAGTTCCCGCACCAATTGCGCGTGCCCCTCCGGCCCGAACTTCTCCACCCGCGTCACCACCCGCACCTCGTGGCCGCGCTCCGCCAGCGCCTCCATCAGCAGCCGGTTGGATTTGTCCCCGCCGCCCATCGAAGGGAAGTACGTCGAGTTATGGGCCAGCAGGACTCTCACGACGATGCCCGCCTATGCCGCAGCCGGGCCAGCGTCAGCGCCCGCACGTCCACGCCGCCCTCCACCGCCACATCGCGCGCGGCCAAATCCCGCACCAATCGTGCGTGCCCTTCCGGCCCGAACTGATCCACCCGCGTCACCACGCGAACCTCGTCGCCGCGCTCCGCCAGCGCCTCCATCAGCACCCGGTTGGATTTGTCCACGCCGTCCTCCACCGCCACATCGCGCTCGGCCAAATCCCGCACCAATCGCGCGTGCCCCGCCGGCCCGAACTGCTCCACCCGCGTCACCACGCGAACCTCGTGGCCGCGCTCCGCCAGCGCCTCCATCAGCATCCGGTCGGATTCGTCCCCGCCGCCCATCGAAGGGAAGTACGTCGAGTTGTGGGCCAGCAGAACTCTCACGACGATGCCCGCCTATGCCGCAGCCGGGCCAGCAGCAGCGCTCGCTTGGCCGCGTCCAGGCTGCGGTGCTCCGTCCGCACTGGCACCGGCGCCGCCCCCGGCGTCAGCCCCAGCAGCATCGTTTCCAAGTCCGCCACGTTCAGCCTCCCCACAAATCGCAACGCCGCCGCGCGCGAGCGCTCCGCCTCGGCCCGGTACGCCGCCTCATCCGTCAACAGTTCGTTGAGCGCCGCCGCCCACGGCGCCAAGTCCTGCTCCGGCACCACCGCCCGCGGCATCAGCATTTCATCGAAGGCCCGCTCATAGCGCTCCACCGGCCGCACCGGCACCACATAGCCGGTGCCCTCCTTGGCCTCGGCCAGCCCGCCGGAATCGCTGGCGATCACGGGCAACCCGCGCAGCATCGCCTCCATCGCAATCAGCCCGAAGCCCTCGTACCAGACCGAAGGCATCAACAGCAGTCGGGCTTCCCGCAATACCTCATCAATGTTTGAAACATTCTGGAGCAATTTCGTATTGGGCCGGGCCGCCAGCGCCGCGCGGTCCACCTCGGTGGTGCCCCATCCGTTTAACGCCGCGAACTCGATGGCCGGAAACCGGTCCGCCAGGGCCAGGAATATGCCCAGTCCCTTCACCGCGCACGGATTCACCATCAGCACCCACCCGCCGCCGTACCGGCCAAAGCGCGGGTAAGGCGGCTCGCCGTACATCGGCGGGTGAATCACCCGCGCCTGCCGGCCCAGGTGGCGCTCCACATAGCCGGCCATATGAGTCCCGATCACCACCACCGCCGCCGCACCGCGCACCGCTTCGGCGCCACCCTCGTCCGGGTGCCAGCTCTCCGGGCCGAATGGGTAAAACTGCGGCGTGTGCGCCAGGTAGACCAGCCGTCCCGGCGCCGCCCGCTCGGCTTCCCGCAGCAGTACGTGGCCCACATCTTCGCTCGAAACCAGCACCCAGTCCGGCCGCCACCCGGCGATGCTCTCGCTCAGCACCGCCGCCCGAAACGACAGGTTCTTCACACCCCGCACCGCGATCCCGTTCAGGCTGCTTTCATGGTCCTCGGCCCCGTCCGCCGTCGGCGCCACCACCAGGCACGCATGGCCTCGCCCAGCCAGATGCGCCAGCCATTTCAGGTTGGAGCGCGTCGAGCCGCCCCTGGGCGGATCGTAGGAGGCGTTGGACGTCAGCAGGATCCGCATCAGCGCCCTGCCCCGCCGCCGGCCTGCTCCTCTTCTTCCAGCAGCGCCCGCACCTCTTCGTCGCTCAACCCTTCAATCTCAGCCAGCAGCGCGTGGTACTCGTCGGGGTCGATCATCCCCAACTGCCGCGCCTCAATCGTGCGGGCCAGTTCGCCCAGAGTCAGCGATCCCGAGTACACATCGTCCACCGTCAGCTCCACGGCGAACTCCTCCTTCACCCTCATCAACAGCAGCACGGCCAGCAGCGAATGCCCGCCCAGGTCAAAGAAGTTGGCGCTGCTCGTCTCCACCGGCCGCTGCAGCAGTTCGGCCCAGATCGCCGCCAGCTGGCGCTCCACCTCATTGCCCGGCCCGGCTGCCAGCCGCGGGCCTGCAACCGCGGCCTGCGCCTGTTTCCGCATCGCCGCCAGGATCTGCGCCGGCGTCCGCAACTCCTGCGCCACCCGTTCGAAATCCACCGTGCGGTGCGCCGCGCCAGCCTCCCTCCGCGGCTGCGCCACCGGCGCTGGCACCGCTTCGGCCCGCGGCGTCCAGCGCAGCGCCTGCAACTCCGTCGCCCGGAACCGGAACCGCTCTTCGCCGTCCCGCGTCTCCACCGTAACGGCCCCGGCCCCGCGCAGGAACTCCCCCGCCGGCCGGTTCCTGGCAGTGTCGTGGAAACGCACCGCCACCGTATAGCTGCCCTGGTCCAGCGCATGTTCGCCCAGCGCCGCCAGCATCCGGTGTTCCACACCGCGCCCCAGCGCGCGGCAGCTCAGCAGGAACGTGTCCACCAACAGTTCGCCCTCGCTCCGTTCCACAATCATCACGCCCACCAGGCCGTACTCGCCAAAGCGGTCCGCCACCTCGGCCGTGAACACTTCATGCCCATCGTTGGCCAGCGCCTGGATCTCGGCTTCGCTCCGCCGGATCGTCGTGCAGTTGAACTGATTGGTGCGCTGCGTCAACTGCGCCACGCGGCCCAGCCGCTCCGGCGCCACCGGCTGAATATCTACGCGCAGGCCCAGGCCGGCCATGAACTCCTCCAGGCTCGCGGCCTTCTTCACCTCGCGGCCGAACTCAATCGTCTGCGCCATCATCGCCGCCCGCTGCCGGTCCTCCCCGGTCACCAGCGGGCGGTCGAACGCCCAGACATGCTCCAGAAACTCCGGTAACTCGCCGATGTAGGCCGGCAGCGTCAGAGGCAACACTTCCGGCGCGCCCTCGGCCACCTCCGCGCACTCCTTCGGGTTGTCGTCCAGAAACACAAACGTGTCGAGCCCGGCTTGGAGTTCCTGGCTCAGCGATGCCAGGTTTTCCGCCTTGGACGACCAGTTCAGCCGCCACGTCGTGAAGTGCCTCAGTTGCAGCGGAAACTCCGGATGCGCGGCGAACGTGTCCAGCACGTCCTGCTCATTGTTCTTGCTCGCCAGCGCCAGCATCATGCCCGCCTCGCGCTGCCCCAGCAGGAACAGGTGCAGTTGGCGCCGCGCCTCATCCAGCGACACGCCCGCGGCTCCGTCCTCGCCGCAGATCCCACGCCACAACGTGTTGTCACAATCCACCGCGATCACTTTGTACGGTGGCATGTACAGCGCCTGCGTGCGCCGGATCAACGCCGTCCCAAGCGCGGCGAAGTACAACTCCGTATACGGAATGCGGCCCGCCTGCCCGGCGCCGTTGTCAAAGCACTCCTCCACCGGATACAGGCGCCGGATCTCGTCTTCGTCCAGGTACTGCACGCCCGCCACCCCGGTCAGCGCACCGGCCAGCGTGGCGCGCGCCCGCTCCAGGCTCGCAGCGCATCCGCCGCCGGCCACAAACGCCGGCGCCGAAGGGCACCGGCAGACGATCATCGGCTCCTGCCAGCGCGCAGAAGCGCCGCGCAGCGCCGCGGCCAAACCCTCGGCATTGGCTTCGAGCTGTGCCAGCTCCGCCGGGCCAAACTGCTCAAACTGCCCCAGGTCCTCATACCGGAACAGGACCAGGTTCACCCCGTGCCGGTTCTGCGCAAACTCGCCCCCCGGGTCCAGCAGCGTCTGTTCGATCTGGTTGTAGGCGGCGAACCGGATGTCAAAGCGGCAATTCAACTGCCGGCCCCAGAACTCGAAGCAAGCGCGCAGCGGCTCGGCGGTAAAGCTGGCGCCAATGGCGATCCGGAATGAGGGGCTGGCTGTGGATTCAGTCACTGGCTGGAAACCAACATTGTACCGGAAGGGCTTTCCCCCCGGCTTTCGCCCCGCCCCGCCGATGAAAACTTCATCGCTACCAAACACCACCTTCCCGCTCCGCCACCCCAAGCCGCGCTCCCTCAACCTCGTCGGCCACCATCGCTCAGTCCGATTCCCCCAATCCCGAACCAAGCAATACCCATAACCCCGGCACCTGACCAAAAGGGTTTCGTTCAACGCGCGCTTTCATCACCGGGACGGCCCCCCCTTCCCACGGCATTGGCGTTAAGATTAGCCCGATTGGTACATCGCCGTCGCTGGATTTCTGGTGGGCTGTTAGCAACAGGAATCCGCTTGCGCTGGGTTCCGGGTCGTCATCTCCCCCAACGGGACTTCGGACCAGTTTGTACTGGTTCGGTCTACACTGCGCGACTTGCAGGTTCGATCCGCCTCGTTGCGCTATTTGGCGGCCTGCCTCATCCAATTGAAGTGTAAAAGGTGACCATTGGAACTCTACATCAGTTTCTAAATCTACACCCGGAAGCCCCGGTGTCCTCGCCGCGCGGATGCCACAACAGCCGAATGGACGAACGCGCAAACCCGATGGCTACCTTCTCGGCTCATATCGCATCGCCACCGCCCCCGAGCCGAACTCCAGCCGGCTCACGAGCTTCAAGTCCACATGCTTCGATAGCCCCCCGAATAACGTGGGCCCATGGCCCGCCAGCCTAGGATGCACCACGAACTCGTACTCATCGATCAATCCCAGCTCCGCCAACGCCAAAGGGAGCTTCACGCCTCCCACGAACAGGCCCTTACCCGCCGCCTGCTTGAGTTGCGGAACGGCCTTCCCCAGATCCCCGCGCACGAGCTCCGCGTTCCAATCGACCCGGTCCAGCGTGCTCGACACGACGTACTTCTTTGCCGTGTCGATCGTCCAGGCGAAGGGCTCCATCCTATCAGGCCTCGCTCTCGTCCGCGCCGGCGGCCGGAAAGCTGCCTCCATCATTTCGTAGGTCACCCGGCCGAAGAGGAGGGCATCGGACTGGTCAAGGTTCTCGATCGCGTGACGATGCAACTCTTCGTCCGCGGGGATTGCACGATGATCCAAGCACCCGTCCAATGTGACGTTGATGGAATACCGAAGGGGTCGCATTGCGTAAGTTTAAATCGAAACCTTCACTGTCACGGCCGCCTCGGGCGTGCAGTTGCGGGATGCACCCGATCAACGGCGCAGGGGGCAAAAGAATGGCCCGGTGCCCAGCGAGGTACCACCGCAAGCCGCCGCCCGCCCTTCCCGCTGGTACGAAGCATCGCGCGGTTCCAATCTCCTCGACCCTGTGCGACTTATCATTCGTTTCCAGACCGCAGCCAGGTAGCTCGGGATTTCAGGCCGGGAACAACGGGCACACTTGGTATCGCATCGGTGTCTACAATAGCCCGGAGTTTCACTCAATTCCAAGCGGCGCTATTCATCCGATAATGGCGACTCTATTCGCTCGCCGAGCCTACCTCCTGCTGGTTCTCTTCATCTTCTCCGGATGTGTACAGCGTGAGGGGCGCAACTGAGACTGCCAGTGGCCTCCGACTCAGTCCGGCGCCCATCAAGAAGCCCTAAGGGCGGATCTGGAGTTCGCGGAGGAATTGGCTATTCGGTATATGGAAGCTCACTTTGGTCCGCGTGATCTGGAGGCTGCCGCTCAGGCGAAGAATCGCTGCATGGCGTCCTTGCTTGCAGAAATCGGCAAGAAGCACGGCATGACCGCTCAAGAAGCGTTTAGGTCTTTCAGTCAGCGCAGCGCTGCCGTAGATTTTGCGATGAACCTCCCGTTCCTTCTTGTCTACCTTGTTAGTGCGGATTTCGCCATCCGTCGCCTGCTGGGGCGCTATCCGCCCAGTGACGGCTCGACGACCACTATCATCATGATGCTTCTAGCTTCCGTGGCTTTCGGTGCCGGAGGGCTGATCTTGGGACCACAGTGGTCAGGTGTCGCCGAGTCGATTCGAGTTGGCACCACGCATCTAAGTAATCGCAGCTTTCGTCTGCCGTTGAGCAAACACTCAAGCGAGACTTTTATGCTCGCCGCCGCCCTTTTCTTGGGCTTAGCCGTTTTGCGTTATTGGACCCGGCGTACTGATCCAGTTGTCCTCTGAATCATTCCAGTCTGAGTCGCTTCTCCTGCAAAAACGCCAGGTTTCGTCAGTCCACCCAGCTACTCGACGGCCGTGACACGGGGTACTTTTTCCACTATTCTGAAGTACAAGATATCGACGGAGGCCACTCCATGACGCTATTGCAAATTCCAGACGATCAAGCGGCAGCACTCCATGCCAAGGCGGCCGCAGAGGGTCTGACCCTGGAGGCTTGGCTACGCAGGTTGGCTGGGCTCGATGAGCCTCGATCCCGCAAGGGACGTTACAATCTGGCGGATCTTGTCGCTCAATGCGATACTACATCGCCGCTGACCGAGGAAGACAGCGCATGGTTGGCTGCCCCCAGCGTCGGCCGCGAGGCCCTATAGGTGAACCGTGGCGACATCTACCACGTTGATCTGAATCCCATCCAAGGCCGTGAGCAATCGGGTTCACGTTTCGTTTTGGTCGTGTCATCAGTCGAGTTCAACGCTCTCGGCACTCCCTTGGTTTGCCCTATCACTCAAGGCGGGAATTTTGCGCGGCATGCCGGTTTCGCGGTTTCCCTAAGCGGCGCGGGCACCCGAACCACGGACGTCGTCTTGTGCAACAAAACCCGGGTGCTCGATTTGCAGGCCCGCCATGCCCGTTTCATCGAGAGAGCCCCGGCCTTCATCGTGGACGAAGTGCTCGCCCGTCTCGCCACATTGATTGATTGACCGGTTCTCGTTTCTACCCCGCAATTCCTGCGGCGGCCGGATAACTCGCGAGTAACGCCGTTGTAGACTTTCTCTCGGTCCACGCCCCCCCCAAACGGCGTTCTGCGAAGCATGCCCGCCCATGAGGCTGCGACCGATACCTGTCGCGAAATCCCCTCGTCACCAGGAATCGCCTCAGCGGCTATTACTCTAACCCCCAATGCCTTCCCCGGCTTCCGCCCCGCCCCGCCGATGAAATTTTTCCCTCACAGGCAGGAAGGGGTTCGGTTTGAAGGATGTACTGGGGCGGCTCTAGCGTAGGCCTGCGACCCAAGGAATCTTCCGCAGCAGCCAGGCCCTCTTGGCAGGAAAACGAGCGACGGCGGTATACGTCAGTCTGCCTGTGAGCCCCACCCGGATCAATCCGCAAACGCCATGCCCCAATCGGACTTCAGCCAAAAACTCCCGGCCATCGGCACCGGCTGAGCGGAGCGTCCTCGGGGCGCGCGGAGCGAGGCCGGCGGCATGTGTAACCTGTCACGGATGAGCGGCAGGGAAGCGCTTTACGCGACGATCCTCAGGAATCCGGCCACCGTGGCATGTGACGCAGGTGCAGGTGCAGGCGAAGCAACCGGAACTGACGGTCACTATCGCGGCGCGCTCCGATGCCCAACATCACTGCCAGCGATTGGGTATCATGAGGGACCCATGGTCACTGGATCTGGGCTCAGAACGTGGAACGCGCGGGGAGAAACCGCCCTGTGCGCGCCGTCGCGGAAACCGGGAGGAGGCACACGATGAACATCCTGTTGTGGATCCTGCAGGTCTTCGCCGCGCTCCTGTACGGAGCGTCGGGCAGCATGAAGGTCTTCATGTTCGACAAGATAAGCCAGCAGGCCCCGTCCTTTGGTGCGATGCCGCGGGAAGCCTGGACGGCCCTCGGCATCCTCGAACTCGTCTGCGCGGTCGGGCTGATTGTCCCCGCCGCCTTCCACTGGCAGCCGCGGCTCACGGTGGTGGCCGCCACGCTCCTGGCGATCGAGAGCCTCGTGTTCATCTGGGTGCACGCCAATTACGGCGAGATCACGCCAATCATCTTGAGCGGCCTGCTGGGCCTCCTCATGGCGTTCATCGCCTACGGCCGGATGGTCCTGAAGCCGATCTTCTTCAACGGCGGGCCGGCGCTGCTCCGACTGTAGCCCTGACTGTCAAGGGCCGAGTAAAACCAGACCACTTCGGCGGAGTGAGAGTAGAGCGTTCGGCTGCAGGAGCGGCCGCATTGCTTCCGTTCTTTTGTGGGTCTGCCTGGGTCATGCGGCTCGGCGCCAAGCGTAGCGATGGTGCAGACCGCCGGAGTGATCGAGCGCGATCACTTCGGCTCCCTCCTTTGGTTTGGCGTCAACCGCACGTCGACATGGTGAGTCCTTCTTCAGCGAATCGTGAGTACGGTCCAGATGGTGGTACTCGACATACTCACGCTCATCTTCAACACCGTGTCGCCGGAAGTCCCCCATTTCCAACGGTTTGCAGTTTTGAAAATGGCGTAGTGACACGCTTTCTCTCCGCCTGAGTCGAGCTGGAGACCGATTCAGCATGAGCGCAGCACGGGCGGCAGGGCGACGCCGCAGGCCTGAAACACCTTGCCCACCACGCCCGCAGTCT
>JBBQLF010000094.1:0-11302 GCA_038327695.1 Bryobacterales bacterium | reverse complement strand
AACCCTGACTGCCCCGGCAAGAAGGGGATTGAGACTCTACTACTCACTCAGCCACAGCACGGCGGCTATGGCGGAACCCTGACTGCCCCGGCAAGAAGGGGATTGAGACCTTGAGTCCAAGCAACTGCCGCCGTAATACGGCTGCGGAACCCTGACTGCCCCGGCAAGAAGGGGATTGAGACCCGCAACAGCAGCCAGGTGATGCGCAGAGTTCTCGGCGGAACCCTGACTGCCCCGGCAAGAAGGGGATTGAAACCTTCAGTTGGCGGTGCCAGCGCTGCCGATAACCGTGGAACTCTGACTGGCCCGGCGAGAAGGGGATTGAAACCTTGAACGTGCCCTTCCAGTTGCCGACAGTATAGGCCGGAACCCTGACTGCCCCGGCAAGAAGGGGATTGGTGCTTGCACTGGCTTGGGTCCCTCGGGACAGTGGCTGATCCACCAACCCGCGCTGCTGCCATTTGGCGCTACGCTTCCCCCTAGCCCGTAGGCGAGAGTGCGGATCCGGAGGTTGGCCTGCCCGCGGCGGTGCGACTACCGGGTCATCTCGACGATGGCCCGCGCGCCGAGCTGGTCCGGCAGTTGGTAGCGCTCCACGATGCGCACACGGACCTGGCGTTTGCGCGCCTCCTGGGCGGCCTCGGCGATTTCGAGTTCGGCGTCCGGGCCCTTGTAGAGCAGGACGCGGGCGCCGGCTCGGATGGCGGGCGCAAAGAGGCCTAAGGCCCGGATCACCGGCGCGACGGCGCGGGCGGTGATCAGATCCACGGAGTGTTCCTTGAGGAAATCTTCGGCGCGCCGCGCGTTGACCGTCACATTGGGCAAGGCCAATGACTGGACGGCCGCCTGGACGAACGCCGCCTTCTTCTGCGTGGATTCCGAGAGAGTGAAATGGGTCTCGGGCAGCAGGACGGCCAGGGGCATGCCGGGCAGGCCGGCGCCGGTGCCGGCGTCGAGAACGTGCTTCGCCTTGCGGAAGAGGCGCCAGGGGGCGACGGAGTCCAGAATGTGCTTGATGGCGGCCTCCCGCGGGTTGGTGATGCGGGTGAGGTTGAAATGGGTGTTGGCCTCCACGATGAGGGCCAGATGGCGGGCGGATATGCCGATCAACTCCGCGCGCCAGGGGAGATCAGCGGGTAGAACGCGGGTCAGTTCTTCGGCAAAATCCACAATTCATGATCGCACCGAACTGGCGGCGGACGAATCTGTACGTGGGCGTGCGCCATCAAAGCGGTATGGGTACAGAAGGGCGCCGATTGCCGCATGTGGTCATTGTGGGCGGCGGATTTGGAGGCCTGGGTGCGGCGCGTGCGTTGCGGCACCTGGATGTGCGTATCACGCTGATCGACAAGACGAACCACCATCTGTTCCAGCCGTTGCTGTACCAGGTAGCGACCGCGATGCTGATGCCGGGCCAGATTGCGGCGCCGATCCGGCAGGTGTTGAAGCACCACCGGCGGACGAATGTGGTGCTGGGCGAGGTGCAGGGTATAGAGGCGGAGCCGCGCCTGGTAGTGGTCAAGACGCCGGACCGCGAGGACGTGCGGGTGAGCTACGATTTCCTGGTGGTGGCGACCGGTGTGCAGCACAGCTACTTTGGCCACGATGAGTTTGAGCGGAACGCGCCGGGCATGAAGACGATGGCGGATGCCACCAAGGTGCGGAACAAGGTCCTGCACGCCTTCGAAGCGGCGGAGAGTGAACCAGACGAGGCCGCGCGCGAAGCGATGCTGACTTTCGTATTGGTGGGCGGCGGGCCGACGGGCGTGGAGATGGCCGGGGCGATTGCGGAGTTGGCGCGGCTCACGATGAAGGAAGACTTCCGGCGAATCGATCCGGGGCAGACCCGGATACTGCTGGTGGAGGCGGGTCCGCGCTTGTTGGGCGGCTTCCACCCGGATCTTTCAGCAAAAGTGGCGCAACGGTTGACGGCGATGGGTGTGGAGGTCCTGACCGGCCACCCGGTGGAGCAGATCGACGAAGACGGCGTGACTGCGGGCGGCGTGCGGATTGCGGCACGGACGGTGATCTGGACGGCAGGCGTGATGCCATCGCCCGTAGCGCGGTGGCTGAACGCGCCGGCGGACCGTGCCGGCCGGGTCCGCGTGCGATATGACCTGAGCGTGCCGGGCGCGGCTGAAATCTTTGTGATCGGCGATGTGGCCCATTACGAGCAGGATGGACGGCCGTTACCGGGCGTGGCGCAGGTGGCGATGCAGATGGGCGCGCATGTGGCACGCACGATCGAGGCGCGGTTACGGAACGACGCTCCGCCGCCGCCGTTTCACTACCTGGACAAGGGGAGCATGGCCGTGGTGGGGCGGAACTACGCGGTGTTTGAGCGGGGTTCCGTTCATTTTGACGGCTACGTTGCGTGGCTGATGTGGTCCTTGATCCACGTGCTGTTTCTGGCGCTGCCGAATTTGCGGGTGAGCGTGTTTCTACAGTGGGTGTGGTCGTATCTGTCGGGGCAGAGGGGGTCGCGGCTGATTGTGGAACCGGAGGTACGCGAGGTGGGCCTGGAGGTCGCGCCTCCAGTCAGCCCCAAACGGTAGGGATGTGGCAGGGCTCTTCTCCCAGGGACACCTATGACAAGTGGCGCGCGCTGATCGCAGGCGGCCAGTTCGATCCCGTGCCGGTGGGGACCACGGCGTTTGGCAATACTATCCGGCGCCGCCGCCCTGGGCCTCTTGGCGGTAGGTGACCGAGGCCTTGATGTAGTCGCGGTGCATGCGGGCGATGTTTTCGATCTTGATGCCCTTGGGACAGACGGCCTCACACTCACCGGTGTTGGTGCAGTAGCCGAAGCCCTCTTCGGTCATCTTGACGACCATGCGCATGGCGCGGCGGTCGCGTTCGGCCTGGCCCTGCGGGAGCTGGCCGAGGTGGGTGATTTTGGCGGAGACGAAGAGGGAGGCCGAGGCGTTGGGGCAGGCGGCCACGCAGGCGCCGCACCCGATGCAGGAGGCGGAATCCATCGCCATGCCGGAGCACTTCTTGACGACGGGCAGGTTGTTGCCGTCTGGCGCCGAGCCGGTGTTGATGGAGATGTAGCCGCCGGAGGCGATGATGCGATCGAAGGAGCTGCGGTCCACCATCAGATCCTTGATGACCGGGAAGGCCTTGGCGCGGAACGGTTCCAGCCAGACTTCATCGCCATCCTTGTAGTGGCGCATGTGGAGCTGGCAGACCGTGGTGCCGCGCTGGGGGCCGTGGGGGATGCCGTCGATCATGAAGCCGCAGCAGCCGCAGATGCCTTCGCGGCAATCGTGCTCAAAGGTGACCGGATCCTCGCCCTTCCTGGTCAGAGTCTCGTTCAGCACGTCGATCATTTCGAGAAACGACATGTGCTCGCTGACGCCGGGCATCTCATACCGCACCATCTTGCCCGCAGCGGTGGCGTTCTGTTGACGCCAGATGTTCAGGATGATCTTCATCGTCGGATGCCTCTTACTTGTAGTTGCGCTGGGCGAGATGGACGTGCTCAAAGGCGAGCGGCTCGATGTGGCGAAGCGGCGCCTGGTTGTCGCCCTGGTACTCCCAGACGGCGGCGTGGCAGAACTTCTCGTCGTCGCGCAGAGCCTCGCCCTCTCCGGTCTGATACTCCTCGCGGAAGTGGCCGCCGCAGCTCTCTTCGCGCGTGAGTGCGTCGCGGCACATCAGCTCGCCGAGTTCCAGGAAGTCCGCCACGCGGCCGGCACGCTCCAGGCTCTGATTGAGATCAGCGCCGCTGCCGGGGACGTTGACGTTGTTCCAGAACTCCTCGCGGATCTCGGGGATGCGCTGGATGGCGCGGTCCAGGCCGGCCGCGTTGCGGGCCATGCCGCAGTCTTCCCACATCACTTTGCCGAGCTCGCGGTGGAGCTCGTCCACCGTCTTCTTACCCTTGATGGAGAGGAGCTTGGCCGCGCGGGCCTGCACGGCGTCCTTGGCGGCGCGGCACTCGGGGTGATTTTCATCCACGCCGCCCGGCTTGACCTGAGCGAGGTAGTTGCCCAGGGTGTAGGGGATGACGAAGTAGCCGTCGGCCAGGCCCTGCATGAGCGCACTGGCGCCGAGCCGGTTGGCGCCGTGATCGGAGAAGTTGGCTTCGCCGAGCACGAAGAGGCCGGGAATGGTGGATTGCAGATTGTAGTCCACCCACAGGCCGCCCATGGTGTAGTGGACTGCAGGGTAGATGCGCATGGGCTCGGCGTAAGGATCGTCGCCGGTGATGCGCTCGTAGATTTCGAAGAGATTGCCGTAGCGCTCCTCAATGGTGCTCTTGCCGAGCCGGCCGATGGACGCGGCGAAATCCAGGTAGACACCCCGGCCGCCAGGGCCGACGCCGTAACCTTCATCGCAGCAGATTTTGGCGGCGCGGGAAGCGATGTCGCGCGGGCAGAGATTGCCGAACGCCGGGTAGCGGCGCTCCAGATAGTAGTCGCGCTCGTCTTCCGGGATGGTGTTGGCGGGCCGAGTGTCGCTCTTCTTCTTCGGAACCCAGATGCGGCCGTCGTTGCGAAGCGATTCGCTCATCAGCGTGAGCTTGGACTGATAATCGCCGCTCTGCGGGATGCAAGTGGGGTGGATTTGCGTGAAGCAGGGGTTGCCGAAGCCGGCACCCTTCTTGTAAGCGCGCCAGATGGCGGTCGTGTTGGAGCCCTTGGCATTGGTGGAAAGGAAGAAGGCGTTGCCGTAACCGCCGGTGCCGAGGCAGACGGCGTCGGCGATGTGGACGTCCACTGCGCCGGTGACCAGGTCGCGGGTGACGATGCCGCGGGCGCGGCCGTCAATGACGATCAGGTCGAGCATCTCGGAACGGTAGAACATCTTCACGCTGCCGGCGTCCACCTGGCGTTCCAGAGCCTGATAGGCGCCGAGCAGGAGTTGCTGGCCCGTCTGGCCGCGGGCGTAGAACGTGCGGGAAACCTGCGCGCCGCCGAAGCTGCGGTTGGCCAGGACGCCGCCGTATTCGCGGGCAAAGGGAACGCCCTGGGCGACGCACTGATCGATAATATCGACGCTCACCTGGGCGAGGCGGTAGACGTTAGCCTCGCGGGCGCGGAAGTCGCCGCCCTTGATGGTGTCGTAGAAAAGCCGGTAGACGCTATCGCCGTCGTTCTGATAGTTCTTGGCGGCGTTGATGCCGCCCTGCGCGGCGATGGAGTGGGCGCGCCGGGGGGAATCCTGGAAGCAGAAGCACTTGACGTTGTAGCCGAGCTCGCCCATGCTGGCAGCGGCGGCGCCACCGGCCAGACCGGAACCGACGACAATCACGCTGTACTTGCGCTTGTTGGACGGGTTCACCAGCTTCATGTCGAACTTGGCTTTGTCCCACTTCTGCTCAATCGGGCCGGAGGGAATATTGGAGTCCAGATTCAGTGCCATTGTTCATGCCCTCCCTATTTCACTACCTGCGTCAGAACGGCCAGTGGCATGGCGACGTTGCCGATGCCGATCAAGTAGCCATAAATCTTTGCCACCGTCTTGAGAATGGGCGTGTATTTGGGGTGATTCACTCCGAGGCTTTGGAACATACTCCATACGCCGTGATAGAGGTGCATCGCCAGAAGCACGTTGGCCACTATATAGAAGAGAGCGACGGCGGGGTTGGAAAAGCCGGCCACGACGTTGTGGTAGACATCGCCCTTAATGAATTGGCTGCCCAAGGCCTGGCCGGTCGTAAAATGCAGGATGTGATAGACGAGGAATGCGCCGATTATGGGGCCGCTCCAGATCATGGTGCGGGCCGCGTAGCTGGTGGCGATGGTGGCCTTGCGGACATAGGCCTGGGGGCGCGCCTCGTTCTTCAGGCGCCAGAGTTGGAAGGCGGAGAAGATGTGAAGGAGGACGCAACCCAGCAGGACGCCGCGTATCAACCACAGCGCTCCGCCGAGGCTCTGCAGCAACTCGGCGTAGTGGTTGAGCTTGTCGCGCCCCTGGAAAAGTTGCAGGTTGCCGATCATATGACCGAGCACAAACCCGCATAGCACAAAGCCGGTGGCGGCCATGACGGCCTTCTTGCCCACGACAGTCTGGTAAAAAGTGGCAGGCCGGTGAAGCCCGCCTGAAACGGCGACTGAACTCATCGGAACACTCCATTACCCCATGGAATCGAAGCGGGGTGTGTGGTTGGGCATCCTGCGTCCCACATCCAGACAGATGCCCGGACTCCTCCATTGTATTCGATGTTTAGGAGGGGCGGGTGTGAATGGCGGGATGGTCCGAGGCGGGCGGGACACCGGGGCGCGATGGCGGTGGCGCGGAGGCTGGTACTTTGGTTGGTCTCCATAGAGCGTTTTACCTAGTAGTACTTTCATTGAAATCTAAGGTTCCATTTCGTTTGATTTATCTGACCAATGCACATTAAACTGCAAATGGAGGAGATAACTCAATTATGAAATCAGCCAAGACGCTGCTCGTGTTCGCTTTGGCCCTGGTGGCGGGTCTGTCCGCTCAGGCGAGCCCCATTTTTCAGGATGGATTCAACCACGTCACCGGTGTACCTGTGTTTACGACTCAAAACAGTGGCAGCTTTGGCGTGCCGCCCTGGAGCGTCGGCGGCAGTGGCATCGATTGGATCGGCAGTTACTGGAGTCCGGCGGAGGGCAATGGCAGTGTCGACCTGGCGGGCGACGGACCGGGCAGCGTTTCCGCGACCTTACCGACAGTTGCCGGGGGACATTACTTGGTGAATTTCTCGATGGCGGGCAATCCGGACGCTGGCCCCATTGTTAAGGAACTCCGCGTTCAAGTCGGCGATTTGAACCAGCTTTTCCAATTCGACACGACGGGCAGGTCGCTCCAAGACATGGGCTGGGTGGCACATACTGCGGCTTTCCAGGCGGCAGGAAATGATATTCTGACGTTTTCTTCGACAGGAACCAATGCGTGGGGACCGGCGTTGGATTCGGTGAGTGTCGTACAGAATCCCGAACCGGGCACCTACCTCCTGGTTGGCCTTGGCCTCGCGGGCCTCGCAGCTCTGCGCCGCCGTTAACATCAGCACTGGTAGCGACGGAAACGGCCCGGTCAAAGACCGGGCCGTTTCGCTAGTTTAGCGGCTTCCCTTTTCCGGACGGCGATCTGGCAGGTGCGCCGTCACGGCCGCGCCAGGGCGACTTCAATGCGCACCGGCTTCTGCCGCTTGGCGATCTCGATCTGGGTCCTGGTGGCGGGCACTTTCACGCCACTGGGGGCGCCGGTGAGATGAACCTCGGCCAGCCGGTAAACGTCGCCCGTCTTGTAGAAAACCAGCTTGCCCTTAAACGGGTCATGGGCGCTGCCCGCGGGATGCGTCAGGTAGGCGCGCTTCACGCCGGACGGATCGGTGACGTGCAGCGTGCTGCCAGTGAATTGGCGCTCAAACATGTAGTCACCGGCGGGCATGGAGTGCTCTCCCAGTTCGAAGGCGAGCGGGATGTTGACGCGGGTCTGATTGCCCTGAGCGAACACGGGCAGAGCCAGAGCCAGGGCCGCCGTGAGGGCGGCGGCGCGGAACAACGACTTGAAATTGGCGGTCATCATGTGAATATCTCCCAGTTTTTTCGGCCAGATTTTTGTGGGCCGCGTCTTCTTGCGGCCCGTCTTACACAATGAGAAACGCACGCGAAGCGATTTGGTTCGCAACCGGGGGATGAGTTTACATCCGCGTCATTTGGATGCGCACGCTCGGCTACACTAGAAACAATGGCCGCTGGGGGCCAGGGCCGATGTGGAGCGTTCTGGAGCAGACACATGCACCGCGAGTATCACAAGTGGTATAGCCAGCGGCTGGGCCGCGAAATGGAAGTGCTGCAGTTCGGTCACAGCGGTACGCCGCTGCTCGTATTTCCGAGTTCGATGGGTTCGTTTTTCGAATACGAGGACCGAGGGATGGTGGGCTCTCTGGGAGGGCCGATCGAGAGTGGAGCGGTGATGCTGTTCTGCGTCGATAGTGTCGACAAGGAGAGCTGGTACAACAAGCATGCCCACCCGGCCGGCCGGGTGCGCCGTCACGTTGCGTACGAAAGTTATTTGTTGAACGAAGTACTTCCGTTGATGAGGCAGCGCGCGGGCCGCTACCGGGTGGGGGTGACGGGGTGCAGCTTTGGGGGATACCACTGCACGAACTTCGCGCTACGCCATCCAGACGCGGTCAGCCACTGTGTCTCCATGTCCGGCGCCTACGACATCAAGCAGTTTTTGGACGGGTATTACGACGAAGAGTGTTACTTCAACAACCCGGTGGATTTTGTGCCGGCCACGCAGGACGAGTGGTATCTGGGCCAATACCGGAATAACATCCGCTGGGTCTTCGGGGCGGGCGAGCACGACATCTGCCTGGAGGAAAGCCGCCGGATCTCCAGCATCTTCCATTCAAAAGCCATCCCCCACTGGTTCGACTTCTGGGGACTAGGGGCGGTACATGACTGGCCGCTCTGGCAGTTGATGGCAAAGAAATACTTCAGCTAGACTAACGGACCACAAGCGAGGAACACCATGAAGAAAATCGGCCTTCTCTATGGGATGGAGCGCACCTTCCCGATGGCGCTGATTGAGCGCATCAATGCGCGCAACGTAGCCGGGGTGATGGCGGAGAGCCTGATGACGGGGGCCTTCCGCATGGATCAGCCAAGCGGGTATGCGGTGATCATCGATCGAATCTCGCACGACATCCCGTTCTACCGCGCCTACCTGAGCAACGCGATTCTGCACGGGGCGAAGGTGATCAACAACCCGTTCTGGTGGAGCGCCGACGACAAGTTTTTCAACTACGCGCTGGGCGCCAGGCTGGGTGTGGCGGTGCCGAAGACGGTGATGCTGCCGCACCACTCCCACCCGCCGGGCACGACGTCGCAATCGATGCGGAATCTGATGTACCCGCTGAACTGGGGCGAGGTGTGTGACTACATCGGCTTTCCGGCGTTCATGAAGCCGCACCTGGGCGGGGGCTGGCGCAACGTGTACAAGGTGAACAACCGCGAGGAACTGCTGGCGGCGTACAACGAGACGGGCGACCTGGGGATGGTGTTGCAGGAAGGGATCGACTTCACGGAGTACTACCGCTGCTACTGCATCGGGCGGGAGAAGGTCCATGTGATGGTTTACGATCCGCGGCTGCCGCATGAGCAGCGGTATGTGCTGGACGTGGATCCGAAGCAATCGCCGTTGTACGAGCGGATTGTGGCGGATTCGCTGACGCTGTGCCGGGCACTGGGCTATGACATGAACACGGTGGAGTTCGCGGTGCGCGACGGGATTCCGTATGCGATCGACTATCTGAATCCGGCGCCGGACGCCGATAGGCACTCCGTGGGCGAGGCCAATTTCGAGTGGATCATTGAGGCGATGGCGGAGCTGGCGATCCAGACCGCGCTGAGCGATGAGCCGGCGCGGCAGGATTACACGTGGCAGCGCTTCCTCGCCGGGCAGTAGGCAGCAATTGCCAGGAGGAGCATCATGACGCGTCCGAGTTTCACGATCGGCATCGAAGAAGAGTACATGACAGTGGACCCGCAGACGCGGGAACTGCGCAGCCACATCGACGCGGAGATGATCGAGAAGGGCAAGCTGGTGCTGCGCGAGCGGGTCAAGCCGGAGATGCACCAGTGCGTGGTGGAGGTGGGCACAGAGATCTGCCACAACGTGCAGGAGGCGCGGGCCGAGATCATCTCGATCCGGCGTCAGATGGTGGATCTGGCCAAGGCGAACGGGCTGCGGCTGGCGGCGGCGGCGACGCATCCGTTTTCCGACTGGCGCGACCAGAGCATCTACGACGATGCGCGGTACCACACGCTGGTGGAGGACATGCAACTGGTGGCGCGGGCCAACCTCATCTTCGGACTGCATGTGCACGTGGGAATCGAAGACAAAGAGACGGCGATCCAGATCATGAATTCGGCGCGCTATTTTCTGCCGCACATTCTGGCGCTATCTTCCAACTCGCCGTTCTGGCTGGGCGATGAGACGGGGCTGAAAAGCTACCGCTGCAAAGTGTTCGACAAGTTTCCGAGGACCAACATTCCGGACTACTTTTCGAGCTACGGCGAGTATGAGAGCTTCGTCAACCTGCTGATCAAGACTAATTGCATCGACAACGCGAAGAAGATCTGGTGGGATCTGCGGCCGCATCCGGTGTTTGACACGATTGAGTTCCGCATCTGCGACCTGCCGATGCGGGCCGATGAGACGATCGCCATCGCGGCGCTGATTCAGGCGACGGTGCTGATGCTCTGGAAGCTGTACTCCAACAACCAGGGGTTCCGGCTGTACCGCCGGATCCTGCTGATGGAGAACAAGTGGCGAGCGGTGCGGTACGGCATCGACGGCAAGCTGATCGACTTCGGCAAGCGGGTGGAAGTTCCGTTCCGCGACCTGATGGAAGAGTATTTCGACATGGTAGCGCCGGCGGCCGATGAGCTGGGCAGCCGGCACGAAATTGAATATCTGCGCAAGGTGCTGGCCGAGGGCACGGGCGCCGACCGCCAGTTGAGAGTGTGGCGCGAGACCAAGGATTTGAAAGCGGTGGTGGATTACATCATCCAGGAAACCGAGGCGGGCCTTTACTGATGAAGTTTGACCCGGAGTTATTGACTGGGGCTCGCAACGCTGTGCGGGTGTGCCTACGGATTCAGCCGCAGGAGAAGGTGACGCTGATCACCGATCAGGTATCGATGGAGATTGCAGCGGCGCTGGAGGCTGCGTTGCGGGAACTGGGCGCGCCCTACCGGGTCTTCGTGCTGGAGGACTTGGCGCCGCGGCCGTTGACGGACATGCCGGCGCACGTGCTGGCGGACCTGGAGAGCAGCCAGGCCTCGATATTTGCCGTGGTAGCGCAACAGAACGAACTGCGGAGCCGGATGCAGATGACCGACGTGGTGAATCGCCGGAAGATCCGGCATGCCCACATGGTCAACATCGAGAAGCGGATCATGCTGGAGGGCATGAGGGCAGACTACCTGGCGGTGGACGATCTGAGCGTCCGGCTGCTGGAGGTCACGCGGCCGGCGCGGCGGATTCGCGCCACGACGGCGGCGGGCACCGACATCACGGCGACCATGAATCCGGAGTACCGGTGGCTTAAGACCAGCGGCATCATCAGCCCGAATACGTGGGGCAATCTGCCGGGCGGCGAGGTGTGGACCACGCCGGGCGAGGTGAACGGGCAGTTTGTGGTGGACGGCGTGGTGGGCGATTACCTGTGCGCGAAATATGGCGACTTGCAGGCGGCTCCGCTGACGCTTCAGATTGACGGCAACCGGCTGAGGTCAGCACATTCTGAGAACCAGGCGCTGGAAGAGGAGTTCTGGCAATACACGCACACGGACGAGAATTCGGA
>JBBQLF010000093.1:0-11303 GCA_038327695.1 Bryobacterales bacterium | reverse complement strand
CACAACGCGCAGGCCATGGTGCAGGCCGGCGCGGCCGGCATGGTCCTCGACGCGGAATGGACCGGTGCCCGGCTCTTTGAGACGGTGCGGAATCTGGCCGCCCGGCCGGACGAACTGGCCCGAATGAGTGCCGCGGCCCGCGCCATGGCCCATCCAGGCGCCGCCAGGCGGGCGGCCGAACTGCTGATTGAGTATGGAAAACGGCGCAAACCGTGAAACAATAACAGGAACTAATGTTTTCGGAAGACAGAGCGTTGCACTTCACCGGGATCGGCGGCATCGGCATGAGCGGCCTGGCCGGGCTCTACCGCGCTCTGGGCTGCCGCGTCACCGGTTCCGACGCCAGACTCTCGGAAGCCACTGAGCGCCTGGCGCGCCTCGGCATTCCCGTGGCGGAAGGCCATGCCGCCGCCAACCTGCCGGCCGGGGCCTCCGCGCTGATCGTCACTTCCGCCGTGAAACAGGATAACCCGGAGGTGGCCGAGGCCCGCCGCCGCGGCCTGCCTGTCGTTCTGCGCGGGGAACTGCTGGCCGAACTGATGCGCGGCCGCCGCGGCGTGGCCTTCGGCGGCAGTCACGGCAAGACCACCAGCAGCTCCATGGCGGCCTGCGTGGCCTTGGAGGCGGGCCTGGACCCGACGGTCTTCATCGGCACGCTGGTGCCCTTCCTGGGCGGCTCCAATGCCCGTCTGGGCGGCGATCTCTTCATCACCGAATGCGACGAAAGCGATGGCTCGTTCCTGGAGCTGGCGCCGCTCCTCAGCGTCATCACCAACATTGACCGCGAGCATCTGGACTTCTACAAGACCTTCACCGCCGTCCAGGACGCCTTCGTGCGCTTCGCCAACAAAGTGGCCTGGTATGGGGCGGCTATCGTCTGCATGGACGATCCGGAAGTGCGCTCGCTGCTGCCCCGCATGAGGCGGCGGCTCATCCGCTACGGCCACAGTGCTGACGCTGATCTGCGGATTCACAGCGCCCAAAGCGGCTCCGGCGGCAGCGTCTTCCGGCTCAGCCGCGCGGGCCAGGAGTTGGGCGAGTTTCAGATCAATGTTCTCGGCGCTCACAATGTGCTGAACGCGACGGCTGTCGTGGCGGTCATGCTCGAACTGGAGGTTCCGCTCCAGGCCATCCGCGCCGGTCTGGCGCAGTACCGGGGCACCGGCCGCCGCATGGAGCTGAAAGGCACCGAGGCCGGCGTGACGGTGATGGACGACTACGGGCATCACCCCACCGAGGTGCGGGCCACGCTGGCGGCGCTGCGCCTGATGCGGCCCGGCCGCCTCGTGGTGTTGTTCCAGCCGCATCGCTTCACGCGCACCCAGCTTCTGATGGACGAATTTGCGGCGGCCTTCGGCGATGCCGACGTCGTGCGTGTGATGGAGATCTACGCGGCCAGTGAGACGCCGCTGGAGGGTGTGACGGCCTCCGCGCTGGTCGAGCGCGTCCGCTCCACCGGCCACCCCGATTGCGCCCTGGCCGAGGGGGCGGAGCAACTGAGACAACAACTGCGTCCGGGCGATCTTGTGCTCACGCTCGGCGCCGGCAGCGTCACCCGGATGGGGCCGCGCCTGCTGGAAGAGCTAGCCAAGGGGCGCTGCCCCTTGAAATCCCCGCAGAATCAGCACATTCGATGACGATACAACCCACGTTACATCGTTGTTTGTCAGGTTCTGTCAAAGATCGAGCAGGTAAGAATCTAAGGAAAGGGTGAGGCGATGGCAAGAAGAAAGAAACAGGATTTGACCGATGATCCGGAGACCGGCGGGCCGCGAGTTTCCAAGGAGTCGGTCCGCCGCGCGCTGGCGTTCTCCGGCTGGACCATCGGCCTGGTGGTCGTCGTCTTCGGTTTCGCCTTTGCGATGCTCCAGGGCGAGCAGTTCCTTTCCTCCGACCCGCGCTTCCGGATCGCGGAGAAGGGTTATCGCGCCTCTGATGAGGGCGTGACCGTGCACGGGCTGAAGAACGCCTCCAAGGCCGCTGTCCTGCGGGTCTTTGATTCGGACCGCGGGCGCAGTCTGGCCGATGTGGACCCGGCGAAACGGCGCGCCGCCCTGCGCCACGTGGCGTGGGTGCGCGACGCCAGCGTGCGCCGCATCTGGCCCAACCATCTGGCGGTGGAGATCGCCGAGCGGACGCCGGTGGCTGTGGTTCAGGTGGCTGACTCGCTCTCCGGCGACTTCTCCAATCCAGTCAACTACAAGCCCATGCTGATCGACGGCGATGGCGTCCTGCTGGAACTGAACGGGCCCATTCCGTCCAGCCTGCCAATGCTGCTGGGCATCCGGACCGGGGAGGACGTGGAGCGCCGCCACAAGCGTGTGGTGCGGATGCAGCAGGTACTGGAAGAGCTGAAGGACTCGCGGGAGCACATCCAGGAAGTGGACGTCGCCGACCCTGAAAATCTGCGCATTACTTATCAGATTCAGGGCCAGCAGGTTATCCTGATCTTGGGCAATGAGAGCTTTGAGCAGCGCGTGGGCGTGTTCCTGCGCCACTTTGAGGGGATTCGCGAGCGGCTCGCGCCACGGGCGGTTCTGGATGTGAGTATGAGGGGCCGCATCAGCGCTGTCACGCCGATGCTGGAGGTCAGGAAGTAACCCGGTGGGCAAGAAACCACAACTCGCGGTCGGACTCGATATCGGCAGCGCCTTCACGCGCGTGGCGGTGTTGCTGCTGGAGGATGGCTGCCTGCGATTCAAAGGCGCCGCCGAGGCGGCCTCGCGCGGATGGCACCGCGGCCGGATTGAGGATCAGTCGGCCGTGGCGGATTCGGTGCGCCAGGCGGTGGGCAAGGCTGAGGCGTCGTCGGGCTTGCAGATCGGCTCGGCCGTCGTCGGCGTCGGCGGACCGAAGGTGCGCTCGCAGCAGGGCCGCGGGCTATACGAGTTTGGCCACCGGCGGTCCATCGAGCGGGGCGACCTCAGCTACGCCGTCGACCTGGCTGGACGGGCGCGGCTCGACGAGGACCGGTTCCTCCTGCAAGTGCTGCCCCAGGACTTCACCGTCGACGGGCGAACGCCCATCCCTCATCCCTTGAACATCGAGTGCGAACGGCTGGAGGCCCACGCCCTGCTCGTGACCACCTCGATCCAGGAACACCAGGCCCTGATCAGCGCCGTGCATCAGGCGCATCTGCGCGTGGAGGAGACCGTGTTCGAGGCGATGGCAGCCTCCTATGCCTGCATCATGCCCGAAGAGCGGGCCGGCGGCGTGGTGCTTCTCGACATCGGCGCGCACTCCACCAACCTGATCTACTACGACGGCGACGCCACGCTGTCTGGAATCGGCATGCCCATCAGCGGCGACCATTTCACGCGGGACCTGGGCGAGCTGAAGGCGCTCTCTTATGAAGAGGCCGAGTTGCTGAAGATCCAATATGGCTGCGCGATGCTGGGCCTGACCGCGGACAACATCCTGATCGAGCGCCCGGCCGAGCCGGGGCGGCCCAGCCGCGAGATCAACCGCCGCGATCTGATCGAGATTCTCGAAGCCCGGGCCGCGCAGGTGTTCGACTTGGTGGAGCGCGGACGAGTGACATATGCCCGGGACCTGCAGTTGCACGAAGGCGTTGTGCTGTGCGGCGGCGGTTCGCTGCTGAGCGGCATGGTGGATATGGCCGAGAAGTCGTTGGGTTGTCCGGCGCGGCTCGGTGTGCCGCGCGGCATCATTGACTGGCCGGACGAGTTGATGAGTTCGATGTGGACCACCGCGGCCGGGCTGGCGATGTACTCTGCCCGGCTGCAGACCCGCAAGGATAAGCCTGGCGGGCCGACATTCTGGAATCTGTTTACGCGAAAATAGGGATCAGCCCGGCGCGCCGGGGGCTCTGTTCGAAAGGACTATATGACTGAGTTCGATCATTTGAAGTTCGAGATTCAGGATGAGACCCTGGGCGGGACGCGCATCAAAGTCGTCGGCGTGGGCGGCGGCGGCTCCAACGCGGTGAACCGCATGATCGCCGCGGGCTTGACCGGCGTCGAGTTCTACGTCATGAACACGGACGCTCAGGCGCTACGCGCGGCCAAGGTTCCGAACAAGATCGCGCTGGGCCCGCGGATCACGCACGGCCTGGGCGCGGGCTCGGATCCGGAGATCGGCCGGCAGTCGGCGCTGGAGGACACCGAACGGATCATTGAAGTGCTGGAAGGCGCGGACATGGTCTTCGTGGCGGCGGGCCTCGGCGGCGGCACAGGCACCGGGGCCGCGCCCGTGATTGCGGCGCTGGCCAAGGAACTGAACGCGCTCACCGTGGCCGTGGTCACCAAACCCTTCAGCTTTGAAGGGCCGCGCCGGATGAAGCAGGCCGAGCGCGGGCTGGCGGAACTGCACGCGACGGTGGACTGTGTCATCTCCATCCCGAACGACCGGCTGGTGGACCTGGTTCCGGCCGGCACCAGTTTCTTCGAGGCGTTCCGCATGGCGGACGACGTCCTGCGGCAGGGCGTGCAGGGCATCAGCGACATCATCACGACGCCGGGCCTGATCAATCGCGACTTCGCCGATGTGCGCGCCATCATGCTCGGCATGGGCTTCGCGATGATGGGCACCGCCACGGCCAAGGGCTCCAACGCCGCCGTCGACGCGGCGCGCGCCGCCATCCAATGCCCGTTGCTGGAAGAGGGCGGGCTGCGCGGGGCGCAGGCGATTCTGCTCAACATCACCGCCTCTTCGAAGCTGGCGTTGAGCCAGGTCTTCGAGGCCTGCAATCTGATCCGCACGGCCACCGAGAACGAGAATGTGCAGATCAACTTCGGCCTGGTGCCGGACGAGGAGATCGACGACGAGGTGAAGATCACGGTCATCGCCACCGGCTTCCAGCGGAAGGACCTGCCGGTGGTGGAAGCGACGCAGGTCCCCGGCACGCGCCACAGCGCACAGCGGGCGCCGGCCGCGGCCCCCGCGCCGGTGATCGTGAGTGCCGCCGCGCCGGCAGCGCCGGTGAGCGAACCAGTCGTCGAAGTTGTGAGGCCGGAAGCCGCGTGGCTGCCGCTTGAGCCCGCGCCGGCCGAACCGGAGGAGGTCACTCTGGACCTCGATTTCGAATCCGAACCCTTCATTGAGCGCACCCCGCCGCCCATGCCGCCACCGATCTCTTCGGCCGATCCGGTGGATGACGACGCCTTCACGCTGGACGATCTGGAGACGCCCGCCATTCTGCGGCGGGAGCGAAGGCTCTTCCGGCCATGACCGCGCCCGCCCGTGCGGTGGAGACGAACCAGATGATACTGCAAGGTGGCAGGCCGCTCCGGGGCGAGGTGGCGCTGAAGGGCGCCAAGAACGCGCTTCCGAAGATGATGGTCGCCGCTCTGCTGACCGGGGAGCGATGCACGCTGCGCAACGTCGCCGGTATCGTGGACGTCACCATCGTGAGCGACCTGATCGCCGCGTTGGGCGGCGAGGTCACCTCGCCGGCGCCGGGCGTGCTGGAGATCACCACGGCCAACCTGCACCCGATGGAGCGCAGTGTCCTGCGGGAGTTTTCCGGCAAGAGCCGCATCCCCATTTTGACGTGCGGGCCGCTGCTGGCGCGTTTCGGCGAGGCGCCGGTGCCTTCGCTGGGCGGGTGCCGGATCGGCAGCCGGCCCGTGGACTTTCACCTTCGCGCGTTGCAGGACATGGGCGCCGAATTGCACGACGCCAGTGGCAACGCGACCCTGACCTGTGAGCGGCTGCACGGCAACAAGATCAGGCTCGAATACCCAAGCGTCGGCGCCACCGAGCAGGTGATCCTGGCCGCCGTGCGGGCTGAGGGCGTCACGGAGTTATCCAACGCCGCCATGGAGCCGGAGATCATGGACCTGATCATGATGCTCCAGAAGATGGGCGCCATCATCAGCGTGGATGTGGATCGGGTGATCACCATCATCGGCGTCAGGCACATGCGAGGCTACGATCACAGCGCCATCCCGGACCGGCTGGAAGCCGCTTCCTGGGCCAGCGCCGCCATCGCCACCGACGGCCGCATCTTCGTCCGTCACGCCAGGCAGGAACACATGATGACGTTTCTGAACCGGTACCGGCAGATCGGTGGCGACTTCCGCGTGGCCGACGACGGCATTGAGTTCTGGCGGGCCGGTGAACATCTGAGATCCACGGCGCTGGAAACGGACGTGCACCCCGGCTTCACCACGGACTATCAGCAGCCCTTTGTCATCGCGCTGACTCAGGCCGAAGGGGTCTCCATTGTCCACGAGACCGTCTACGAGCAGCGCTTCGGCTACGTGGAGGCGCTGAACAGCATGGGCGCGCAGATCCAGCTCTATCGCGAGTGTCTGGGCGGGCTGAAGTGCCGGTTCGGCCAGCGCAACTACAAGCACAGTGCGGTCATCGTCGGACCGACGCCGCTGCGTGGCGCTGAGATCCATATCCCGGATCTGCGGGCGGGCTTTTCGTACGTGATCGCGGCGCTGGTGGCCGAGGGTGAGTCCACGCTTCACAATACGGCGCTGATCGAGCGTGGCTACGAGAACCTGGTACCGAAACTGCGAATGCTGGGCGCCGAGATTATCGGGTAGCCGGCGGTCAGTCTTCGGCCGGGCGGAAGCCGTGGACGTGATAGGGCGCGTAGTAGCGCGGGTCGTCGTCCCTGGTGATCAGTTGAAAGCCAAGACCGGACAGGAACTCGCGGACGAAGGCCAGCGTGCGGAACTCCTCGCCCTCGCCCCGGGCGGCGCGAAAGTCGTGAGCCGCAATACAGACGTGGCTGGTCCGTTTCAGAGACTCGACACAGCCCGGCAGCGCGGTTCGTTCGGCGCCCTCAATATTCATCTTGAGAAAGTCGATGTGGTCTATGCCTTGCTCGCTGGCCAGCGCGTCGAATTGCAGGCCGGCAATCTCGTGGCTGGTGGGCGTGGCGGCGCCGCCGCGCACGAAGTTCGTCTCCCAGACTGGCAATGTCTCGATGTGCAGCATGGCCGCTGTGTCCATGCACGCCATGTTCAGCGCGGTGACGTTGTTCAGGCTGTTCAGTTCGCAGAAGCGGCTCAACACCATGTAGCTGGTGGGGTGTGCCTCGATGGCCCACACGTGGCCGGAGGGCCCGGCTTTCTGAGAGAAGGCAAATACGTCCTCGCCGCGGCCGGCCCCGATATCCACGATGACGTCGCCTGGTTTGGGTTGATAGACGTGGAACCAGTTGTCTTCGGCGTCGCGCATGTACTTGGTGGCCATGTGGCACCAGTGGTCCCAGCGGGGCGCGCTGGTCCGGAACAGATCGGGATCCGGAAAGTAGACGCCCTCGGCCTTGCGCATCCACATGCCGTTCCACAGGATCTCGATCTGGCCGCCGCTGGCCGCGCGCGCGGCGGCTGTGGCCAGCCGCGCCAACTCCTGACGCGATTCGGGGCAGTCCAGTCTCTGGACCGTCTCCTCAGCAATCCACATGATCGGAGAAGAAATGATCGATGGAGGCACGCATTTGGGCGGTCACACCGGCGGGGAGAGACTTCATCTCGCCGGGCGTAAGGGGCTTGAACGCCTTGGCCGTTTTGATGTTGAAGTCGATGTGCTCTAACTCCGGCATGCCGACAACGGCCGCGCTCACCGGCAGCGTCATCGCATAGCGAAGGAGCATTTCCGGGGCGGCTTTGCCGAGGAGCTTCTCCTGCGCAAATACCTTCATCGCCGTCAGGCCCATCTTCTTGCGCAGAGCGATGGGCATGCAGAGGGCCTCAAAGCCGGAGGCGCCCGTCATGCCATGGCCGGGCTTGTCCGACGGCGCGGCGTTACCCATCTGGGCGATGTTGAGCGCCATCTGGGTGGAGTCGAGTTCGGCGCGCTCCAGCACGGTGGCCAGCATCTGCGGATTCTGGTGGCAGGTGACGCCGATGAAGCGGGCCATTTTCTGATCACGCAGCTTGTACATGGCTTCCAACTGGCCGCCCTTGGCGAAGATCTTGTCCACGTCGGCCTGATCGCCGAGGGCATGCATGTGGACCAGATCCACCTGGCTCAAGCCGAAGTTCTTGAGCGAGCGCTCAAACAGGCGCATTGTGTCGTCATAAGTGCGCTTTCCGCCCAGTTTTGTGACCAAAAAGAAGCTTTTCTTGTTGGTTTTGAGATACTGGCCGACCCACGACTCACTCTGCCCGTCGCCATAGCTGGACGCCGAATCGACGTAGTTGATGCCCGCCTTCAGGGCGCGGTCCAGCGCCGGCAGCGCCTTTTCCGGGTCCTTATAGGCGAGCCAGCGGCTGCCTGCTCCGAAGGCCAGGAGCGACACCTTCTGGCCTGTTTTGCCAAGGGTGCGCATGGGCATTCCGGTCTGCGCGTCGATTTCAGTGATGGTGGCCGCGAGAGCGGCCGAAGTGAGGAAGCTGCGGCGAGTGAGAGACATTAGTAAACTCCTGCCAAGATGGCTTCTTCGGATTCTATCAGCTTGCGGGATGGGAAGAGGGTGGCGGTGCGAGCAAAAGGCCGTGGAGCGGGAGTACGAACTGCTGCCGGCCATCCTGGGAATCTGGTGGAAACGGGCGGTGACACGGGGCAGTTTCCCACGGAGAGGTACTTCACGCGTTGGGCCGGAGTGCGCGCTGGAATGTTCGGCGACAATTAGACTCGGCCAAAACGGCAATTACTTGCAGCCGGCTGTCACCAGTGAGAGGTGCCTACTGAGGCGCGCTACAGTCAGCGCCGGGACTGAAATAGCTTGGGCTGGCATCATGCGGCACATCCTGGGGTTTGGGGCGAAGCCCCATTTCAAGGACGCTCCGCGGCCTTGTTCTGCTAGAGGGCGATACACCCGCTACGAGTGCTGCTTGGATAGTTGTCGCTGGAGGCGCTTTCTAATTGTCGCCCATCAATGTGCGGTTGGTCATCGTCACGGCGCCGGAACTTGGCTATGCCGCGGAGGACAACTTCATGTTGAACATCCTCGCCTCATTTGCCGAGTTCGAGCGCGAGATGATCGCGGGGAGAATCGCGGAGTCCCGTGCGCGACTCAAGGCTCGGGGGCTGCGGATTGCCGGCGCAATCCCATTCGGCTTCGAAACCGATCAGCGGACAAAGCAGCTTCTACCCAAAGAGGAGGAGGCTTGCATTGTGCGATGGATGTTCGAACGCGCCGCTAAAGGTGAGACCCCCGCGGCCATCGCGGAGGCGGCCAATGCGCTCGGATACCGGACGAAGTTGCAGACCGGCCGGCGAAGTGGAAAGCAGCATGGGGGAAACATCTGGACCGCGAGACAGGTGATTTCGACAGTCCGCAATCCAGTTTACACTGGCCAGTTCTGGGATAAGGGCGGTGCGCGATTCGGCCGGCACCAGTCCATCGTCTCAAGCGAGTTGTTCGAGGACGCCGCCGCTCAACTCCTAGCTCGGCGGACCCGGACGCCGGGAAAGCGCTACGAGATCGATTGGCCATTGAAGGGTCGCATTGAATGCGCCCGGTGCAGTCGCCCGATGACCCCGCACACGATCCGGCATGGGAACGTCATATATCGCTACTATCGGTGCCGGTCCACTGCCGGAGGCCGCGCACCTTGCGGTCGTCAGGTCTCGGCGCCGGCCATTGAGAATGCCGTCGTGGAGAACATCGCTCCGCGGTTGAGCATTCACGGGCAAGAAGCGCCAATCTGGGATTCGATTGAGCGGGTGGTCTATCACTACCGGACTGACGGCATTCGGGTGAGCGTAACCCTGCCTGTACAACCGGAGAAGGAGACAGGGTCCGGCAATTCACCCGTCAGCCCTGTCGCAGAATCCTGACGAGCCTCTCCACCGTCTCGTCGAGCTTTCCGTGGGAGACATGGCCAGCTCGATAGACGATGATCCCGGAGTCGGCCGTGAACAACCGAGTGGGACGAATCCGGCTGCTGGGTTGAGGCTGCCGGCGACAAAGTCGGTCTCCTCGAGCCGGATTGAGAATTCATCCGTTCCCGCCTGGCTGGTGATTTGGCACAGAATGAGATCGTCACCCGTGAGCTCAGCAATCACCAGAGCTGGGCGTCGCTTCGTCTGGGTGAGGTCCGAGAACGGGAAGTTGAGGACGACGACATCGCCTCTTACAAACTGGCCCAGGCTGCGTCCTCCTCGGCCGAGAGCCAATCCTTGGCAAGCGACGATTCAGCCGCCAACGCGGGGACGGCCGCCTCGGCATGAGCATCGGCCAGCGATCGCAAGAACTTCAGCAGTCCGTCGAGGTCCTGGTCGGGAAGTCGTTCCAGTTCCTGGGCGATGAGTTCGCGTTTGCTCATGGCTACCTCAACTTCATCGTACTGCATCTGGGGAAGACCTGGGCCCAGATTTCGGTCGGACTGCCACAGACAGGGGGCAGCTGCGCAAGCGGGTATCGCGTTGGAGAACTGAAGCTGTCTCGGCCGGAACCCACCAAAGGCTGAAGTTGTTGTTTTATCAATGATTTGCATCGTTGCCATGGAATTTAGTGTGTCACGTGGCAATTGGCCCAGAGGCAGCGAAGTCCAACTCCTGTGAACTACGTTGTGGCAGGGGGGAATTGAGCCACTGTTTTATACCTCCAACTTGAAGCGCCGTTTTTGTTGACGGCAGCGCCGGTTGCCCGCCTCGCCCGTATCCCAAACATTCCGCAGGTTCCTGCGCGCGGACGGTTCTCTCCCGTTGGAAATGACGGATCGCGGGGTGGCGCGCTCAACCCCCTGGGTCCAAGTCGGCCCCCAAGATTGCACTTGCGGAATCTCTGGTTTCTCCGGTTGACAGGTCGCGTTTGTTGACGGCCCCGTCCAAAGCAGTGGCCCGGTTATCCGCACTTCAAACTTCGGACCCGCAGGACGGAATATCATCAGAGTGAATGAGTCGATCACACCATATGCAATCCAGCGAGTTTCGAGCCGGAGGGTGATGTGCCGCAGGCTTCCAACGAGCCATTCCGAACGTCGATTCGGTGCGCCATCTACACCCGGCAATCGGTGACATCCACAGACGAACTCTCATCGTGCAACGTCCAATGCGAGGCCTGCCGCGACTATGTTGCATCCCAAAGGTCGCAAGGGTGGAGGCTTATCGAGGAGCGCTTCGACGACAATGCCTACTCCGGGGCCACGCTGGATCGACCCGCGCTGAAGCGTTTGTTGGACCGCATTCGCGACGGGGACGTGGATCTGATCGTCGTTCATCGGTTTGACCGTCTCTCACCCAGCGTGCTCGGATGCGCCACCTTACTTCGGCACCTGCGGGAACACCATGTGCTGTTCGGCGACAATTAGACTCGGCCAAAACGGCAATTACTTGCAGCCGGCTGTCACCAGTGAGAGGTGCCTACTGAGGCGCGCTGCAGTCAGCGCCGGGACTGAAATAGCTTGGGCTGGCATCATGCGGCAAATCCT
>JBBQLF010000092.1:0-11303 GCA_038327695.1 Bryobacterales bacterium | reverse complement strand
AGGCGGGACGGCCGAAGAAGTCGATGAAGATGCCGCGGTCCGGGGTGACGTTCTGATCGATCAGGATACCGACGGCTTCGTTGCGGCGGAGGGCGGCGATGAGAGGGCGGAGGAAGTCTTTGCCGCGGCCGATGAGGCGGTTGCCGGAGAGGGTGCGGTAACGGGTGGCGAGGTCGTCTAGAAGGGGGTTGTCCAAGGGGCGGACGACGAAGCTCATGGGCTCGGCCATGAGGGCGTGGGCGAAGGCGGAGAACTCCCAGTTGCCGAGGTGGGCGGTGGCAAAGAGGACGCCGCGGCCGGCGCGTTTGGCGGCCTCGAAATGCTGGAAGCCTTCATAGCGGATCAGGGTGTGAATGTTGGACTTGTCGATTTCCGGAAAGCGGGCCAGAAGGGACAGAACGCGGGCTAGGGAGTGGAAACAGCCGTCTACTATGGCTGTCCGTTGCGGAGGAGTGGCTTCGGGGAGAGCAAGGTCCAGATTGCGGTTGGCGACCCGGCGAAGGCGGGGGAGGGCGCGGTCCAGGAGGCGGATGGCGGTGACGGCGGTGGACGGGGCGCGGCGGAACAGGGCGAGGAGCGTGCCGATGGCGGCGGCTTCGGCGTGGTTGCGAAGGTGGGATCGGCGGGCCAAACAGCTATTCTATCCAGCCGCCGGCCAGGACGAGGCCTTCATCGTAAAACACGGCAGCCTGGCCGGGGGTGACGGCCCGTTGGGGTTGGTGGAAGCGGACTTCAACGCGGGTTGGGTCCGTGGTGGGAAAGAGAGTGGCAGGGGCGGGGTGGTGGCGGTTGCGGATCTTGACCTGGGCGGGGCGGGGTTCGGTGAGGGGGGCGACGGAGACCCAGTTGACGTCCCTGGCTATGAGAGAGGCGCGCAGGAGGTCCTCATTGTGACCAACAATAACCTGTTGAGTCAGTGGGTTAGTGGCGATGACATAAAGTGGTTCATGATCCGGAGTCTGGGGCGCGATATGGAGGCCTTTGCGCTGGCCTACGGTGAAGTGGTGGACGCCCTGGTGGGCGGCAAGGACGTGGCCGGCTGTGTCCACCACCTCGCCCTGGACGGATTGGCGGGCGATGCCCTGTTCGGCAAAGTAGGCGTCGATGAAAGCGGCGTAGTCGCCATTGGGGACGAAACAGATCTCCTGGGAGTCGTGCTTGGCGGCGGTGGCGATGCCGAGGGAGGCGGCGAGGGCGCGCACTTCGGGCTTGGTGAGGTGGCCGAGGGGGAAGAGGGTGCGGGCGAGCTGGTGCTGCTGGAGGCCGAAGAGGAAATAGGTCTGGTCCTTGGCGAGGTCGCGGCCTTGGCGGAGCTCGTAACGGCCGGAGTCTTCATTGAGGCACACGCGGGCGTAGTGGCCGGTGGCGATTTGGGTGGCACCGACGCCATCTGCCATCTCAAGAAATTGATCAAATTTGACGTGGTTGTTGCACAAAGTACAGGGGATGGGCGTGCGGCCTTGGAGGTATTCCTCGACGAAGGGGCGGACGACGGTCTGTTCAAAGCGGTCTTCAAAGTTCACGACGTAGTAGGGGATGCCGAGCTGGGCGGCGACGGAGCGGGCGTCGTAAACGTCGTCGAGCGAGCAGCAGCGGCCGGTCACCGGGCCTTCGGGCTGGAGTTGGGGCAGGCGGCGCTGGTTCCAGAGCTGCATGGTCATGCCGACGAGATGGCGGCCCTCGCGCTGGAGGAGGGCGGCGACGGTGGAAGAATCCACACCGCCGGACATGGCTACGGCGATGAGGGGGTCAGGCATGGGTGTAGACCGGGGAGAGTTTCCTGAGGCGGGCCACAGCGGCCTCCAGAGCAGCCAGCAGGGTGTCGATCTGATCCGCGGTGTTGGCGCGGCCTAGGGAGAAGCGGATGGAGGATTTGGCCTGGGCGGCAGTAAGGCCCATGGCGGTGAGGACGTGCGAGGGTTGGACGGCGCCGGAGGAGCAGGCGGCGCCCGTGGAGACCGCAATTCCGGCGAGGTCCAATGCAATGACAAGTGATTCCGCTTCAATACCTTCGAAGATAATGTTCGAGGTGTTGTTGAGGCGCGGGGCGGCGCCGGCGTTGACGGTGGCGTGGGGAATGCGGGCGAGGATGTCCTGCTCCAGGCGGTCCCGGAGGGGGGCCAGATTTGGGATTGGGAGGGCGGCGGCGGCGCCCAGGGCGGCGATTCCGGCTACGTTTTCGGTGCCGGCGCGGCGCGCGCCTTCCTGGCGGCCGCCGTGGAGCATGGGGGCCAGGGTGACGCCGTCGCGGACGTAGAGGGCGCCGGCGCCCTTGGGACCGTTGAGCTTATGGGCGCTGATGGAGTAGAGATCCACGCCGAGGGCGTGGACGTCGACGGGGCAGCGGCCGGCGGCCTGAACACCATCGGAGTGGAAGAGGACGCCGGAGTGGCGCGCGAGGGTTTGGATGGCGCCGGTCTCATTGTTGGCGTGCATGATGGAGACGAGGCAGGTATCGGGGCGCAACGCGCGGCGGATGTCGTCGGGATCGACGAGGCCCTGGGGGGAGACGGGCACGACGGTGACGGGGCCGTGGGCATGGGCGGCGGCGAGGACGGCGGGGTGTTCAATGGCAGTGGTGACGATGTGGCCGGGGCCGGCGCCGAAGATGGCCAGGTTGTCGGCTTCGGTGCCGCCGGAGGTGAAGACGATCTCTTTGGGGCGGCAGCCGAGGAGTTGGGCGACCTGGGCGCGGGCGGTTTCGACGCACTGGCGGGCCTGCTGGCCGGCGCGGTGGATGGAGGAGGGGTTGCCGTAGACCTCGGCCTGGACGTGCTGGAGGACGGCCAGCACTTCGGGCGCGATGGGAGTTGTGGCGTTGTGGTCGAAATATAGCACTGCGGCCCCGCTCTTGTTAGTCTAACAGCCATGGCCACCACTGCCCGTTCCGGGCTCATCACGCTGCTGACGGACTTCGGGTTGCAGGACCACTTTGTGGGCGTCATGAAGGGCGTGATGGCGGGGATTGCGCCGGCGGCGCGGGTGGTGGATATTACGCATGAAGTGCAGGCGTATCAGGTGGGGCAGGCGCGGTTTCTGTTGGCGCAGAGCTGGCCGTATTTTCCGAAGGGCACCGTGCATGTGTGCGTGGTGGATCCGGGGGTGGGGACGGCGCGGCGGCCCATCCTGGTGGAGGCGGCGGGGCACCTGTTTGTGGGGCCGGACAACGGGGTGTTCACCGATCTGCTGGGCGTGCCGGGGGCGCGGGCGCGAGTGATTACGCAGGCAAAGTGGTTTCTGAAGAATGTCTCGCAAACCTTTCATGGCAGGGATGTTTTTGCTCCAGTGGCGGCGCATCTGGCCCGGGGCGGGCGGGCGGCTCTGGCGGGGCCTTTGATTGAGGATGCGCTGCGGTTGTCCTCCGGCGCGCCGCAGCGGATCGGGCGGCGGTTCTGGGTGGGCGAGGTGGCGCAGGTGGACCGGTTCGGGAACCTGATCACGAACCTGGCGGCGGCGGAGTTTCTGCCGTTGGCGGTGAAGGGGCTGGCTTTGAAGATCGGGCTGACGGAGGTGTGCAAGCTGGTGCGGAGCTACGGGGAGGCATCCGAGGGGGAGTTGGTGCTGATTGAGGGCAGTTCGGGCAACCTGGAGGTGGCGCTGAGGGAGGGCTCGGCGGCGGGCAGGTTGGGCGTGGGGCTGGGCTCGCCGGTGGAACTGGAGGTCTGGTAGATGCCGGAGTTGCCGGAGGTGGAGGCGGTGGTGCGGCGGCTGAGAAGGGCCTCGCCGTGGGCCCTGGTGGCCTCCTGCGGGCAGTTCCGGCCGACGACCATGGTAGGGGCGGAGCGGGCCATCGGACGCCGCGTAGAGGCCGTGGAACGCCGGGGGAAGAACATCGTGGTTGTGCTTTCGGGCGAGGCATTTCTGCGGGTGCATTTGAAGATGACGGGCAATTTCGTGGTGCTGCCGGACGTGCGGTTGCGGCCGGCAACGGCGCGGGCGTGGTTCGCGCTGGCCGACGGGCGGGGCCTGGTTTTGGACGACCCGCGGGCGCTGGGGCGGATCAAGTTTCACGAAGCGGGCGAGCGGGCGGCGTTGTTTGCCGGGCTGGGACCGGAGCCGACGGATGCGGCGTTTACAGTGGCGCATCTGGCCGGCTGGGCGCGGAAGACGGCGAAGCCCGTGAAGTTGCTGCTGATGGAGCAGCGGGCGGTGGTGGGGCTGGGCAATATTTACGCGGCGGAGGCATTGTTCCAGGCGGGCATCGATCCCAGGAAGCCGTCGGCGCGGATCGGCCCGGCGAAGGTGCGGGCGCTGCATGGGGCGATTGTGGCGGTTTTGCGCAGTGCGTTAGACTCGGCAGTAGCCGCTTACTCTCAGCCGGGCGGCTTGACGGAGGGCGAAAATTTCCCGGTCGCGGTGTATGGACGCGAGGGGGAGCCTTGTTTCCGGTGTGCGGGCGTGATCGGCCGCATTCCGCAGGGCGGGCGCTCGACGTATTTTTGCCCGCGCTGCCAGAAGTGACTTGAACCCATGAGTGAAACGACACAGACAACTTCCCGAGCCGCCGAGTTCCGGCAGATGCTCAACCGGCGTGCGATTGTGGCCGATGGCGCCATGGGCACCATGCTGTATGCGCGGGGCATCTTCATCAACCGCTGCTTTGACGAACTGAACGTAACGATGCCGCAGATGGTGAAAGAGATTCACCAGGAGTATGTGCGGGCCGGGGCGGAGATTATCGAGAGCAATACGTATGGCGCGAGCCGGGTGAGGCTGGCGACGTTCAATATCGGAGATCAGGTGGTGGCGATCAACCGGGCGGGCGTACGGCTGGCTCGGGAGGCGGCGGCGGAGCGGACGGACGTCTTTGTGGCGGGGGCAATGGGGCCGCTGGGCGTGCATCTGGAGCCGCTGGGGCCGACCTCTTTCGCCGAGGCGCGGGCGCTGTTTAGGGAGCAGGTTCAGGCGCTGGTGGATGAGGGCGTGGACCTGTTGATGTTTGAGACGTTTTCCAGCCTGCACGAACTGGGGGAGGCGCTGGCCGCGGCGCGCGAGGTGGCGGGCGCGGAGATGGTGATTGTGGCGCACGTCACTATCGACGACGAGGGGAATCTGCACGACGGAACGTCGACGGAGACGTTTACCAGGTTCCTGGACGAGTCGCCGGCGGACGTGATCGGGCTGAACTGCTCGGTGGGTCCGAAGGCGATGCTGGAGACGCTGGAGCGGATGATGGCGTTCACGTCGAAGCCGGCGTCGGCGATGCCGAACGCGGGGCACCCGACGAAGGTGGAGGGGCGGAACATCTACCTGAGTTCGCCGGAGTATGTGGCGCAGTATGCGCGGCGGATGTTGTGGGCTGGGGTGAAGATTGTGGGCGGCTGCTGCGGCACGACGCCGGAGCACATTAAGAGCATCAAGAGCGAGGCGCGGAGCTTGCAGCCGGGCATGCGGAAGCTGCAGGTGACGGTGGAGGAGCAGAAGGACAAGCCGCATGTGATGGAGATGGTGCCGGTGGCGGCGAAATCGTCACTGGGGGCCAAGATCGCGGCGGGCAAGTTCGTAGCGTTTGTCGAGATTCTGCCGCCGCGCGGCGTGGATGCGGCCAAGGAGATTGCAGGCTCGAAGCTGTGCAAGGCGGCGGGCATCGATGTGATCAACGTGCCGGATGGGCCGAGGGCGAGCGCGCGGATGAGCGCGCAGGTAACGTGCCAGTTGATTGAGCGGGATGCGGGGATTGAGACGGTGCTGCACTTCTGCTGCAGGGACCGCAACATTCTGGGCATTCAATCCGAGCTGCTGGGGGCGCACGCGGCGGGGATCCGGAATCTGATCTGCATCACGGGCGATCCGCCGCGGATGGGCGCTTATCCGGATGCGACGGCGGTGTTCGACGTGGACGCCATCGGGCTGACCAACATCGTGAACAACCTGAATCACGGGCTGGATATCGGCGGCAATCCGATGGGCTCGCAGACGGCGCTGCTGTTGGGCGTGGGCGCCAATCCGGGGGCTCTGAACATGGAGGAGGAGATCCGGCGGACGGAGTGGAAGGTGCAGGCGGGGGCGGAGTATATCGTGACGCAGCCGGTGTTTGACGTGCGGCAGATTGAGGCGTTTCTGCGGCGCATCGAGGGCTTCCGGATTCCGGTGATGGCGGGCATCTGGCCGCTGACTTCGTACCGCAACGCGGAGTTCATGGTGAATGAACTGCGGGTGCCGGTGCCGGAGGAGTTTATGGAGCGGATGCGGGTGGCCGGCACGCCGGAGAAATCGCGGGCCGAAGGCGTTGTGATCGCGCAGCAGATGGTGCAGGCGGTGCGGACGATGGTGGACGGCGTGCAGTTGAGCGCACCATTTGGGCGATATAGTATGGCCATCGAGGTTGCCGAGGCCATCGGGTCGCGATAGACTCGTTGATTCTCCGCTGGAGTGAGCGTGGCGACCGACCTAATTGAAATCGATCCGGAACAGCCGAGTGATGAAGCCCTTGAGCGAGCGGCGGTGGCGCTGCGGCGCGGCGGGATTGTAGCGATCCCCACCGACGCGCTGTACACGCTGGTGGCCGATCCGTTCAACCTGCATGCGGTGGGCCGGGTGTTTGCGGCCAAGGGGCGAGAGGCGCAGCGTTCGCTGCCGCTGCTGGTGAGCGACTTTATGATGGCCGAGGATCTGGTGAAGGAACTGCCGGACCGGTTCTACCTGTTGGCGCGGCGGTTCTGGCCGGGGCCGCTGACGATTATCGTGCCCGCGTCGGCCAAGGTGCCGTTGAAGGTGACGGGCAATACGGGGCGGTTGGCGTTGCGGCAATCGCGGTCCGTGACGGCGCAGGCGCTGATTGAGAGGCTGGGGCAGCCACTCATTGCCACCAGCGCGAATGTGAGCGGGCAGCCGACGTGCCAGACGGGGATCGATGTATTTGGCACCATGGACGGGCGAGTGGATCTGGTGCTGGATGGCGGAAGCTGCATTGGCGCGGGTTCGACCACCGTGGACATCACGGAGCCGTACTGGCGCCTGATCAAAGAGGGTGGAGTGCCTGAGAAAGACATAGCAGAATGCCTGAGGCGGCCGTCCTAGCGACAGTGCGTGTTATTCTTGCAGTGAGGGGCGTTCCTGCGGGGCAGGTGCCGGTTTCTATAATTGATCCGTAGCTCGTGAATCTGGAGTTCGACTCGAACAATGGCGCTGGTGAGCATGCTCCGAGAGGAGAAGCCTAAAGGCGCCCGGGGAGCTCCGCCCATATGAAAATAGGGGTCGATTCCGAGGCCGGTACGGCATTCGTGGTGCGCTCCTCATCTCCTTTTTCATGAGAATTCTGTTCATCGGCGACATTTTTGCCTCACCGGGGCGGCGGATCGTCGCCGAGTATCTCCAGCGGATCATCAGCGAAGAAAAAATCGACCTGGCCATCGCCAACGCGGAGAATTCGGCAGGCGGGTTCGGGGTTACGCCGAGCGTGGCGCAGGAGCTGTTTTCGCTGGGGTTGGATGTGCTGACGACGGGCAACCACGTGTGGGACAAGCGGGAGATCTATGACTACCTGCCGCGGGAGCCGCGGCTGTTGCGGCCGGGCAACTACGCCGCTTCCCTGCCCGGCGGCGGGCTCTACCTGGGCAAGGCTCGCAACGGCGTGCCGTATGCGGTGATGAACCTGCAAGGGCGCGTGCACCTGCCGCCGATCGAGTGTCCGTTTCTGAAGGTGGACGAGTACCTGGCGGCGGTGCCGGACGAGGTAAAGGTCCGGTTCCTGGATTTTCACGCCGAGGTGACGAGCGAGAAGATCGCCATGGGCTGGTATGTGGATGGACGGATGACGGGCGTGGTGGGTACGCACACGCACATTCCGACGGCCGATGCGCGCGTGCTGCCGAAGGGGACGGCGTATCAGACCGATTGCGGAATGACCGGGCCCTACGATTCGGTAATCGGGGTGGAGAAGAAGACGGTGATCCAGAAGTTTCTGACACAACTGCCTATGCGGTTTGAGGCGGCTAAAGGCATGGTGGAACTGCACGCGGTGATCATCACGCTGGACGAGACGACGGGCCGGGCGAGCGGCATTCAGCCTTACACGATTTTCGGAGAGTGACCCGGCAGGGCGGCACTAGTATCAGCAGGTGCTGCGCAAAATCGTTCTCTACAGCCTCCTGTCGGCGGCATTACTCATCCCTTGTTTCTGGCACAGCCGGATCCAGGCGGGCGACCTTTCGAGCCACCTCTACAATGCCTGGCTCAGCAACGAGATCACCGCTGGACGGGCGCCTGGACTGGAACTGGCCGCCCCGCGAACGAATGTCCTGTTTGACAAGGCGCTGGCGTGGCTGATGCAGGCGGGCGGGCCTGTTGTGGCCGAGCGAGTGGCCGTTTCCCTGGCGGTGCTGGTCCTGTTCTGGGGCGGGGTGGCGTGGATTCGAGTCGCCGCCGGCTTCGTACCGTGGTTTCTGGCGCCGTGCCTGGCGATGCTGAGCTACGGTTGGACCTTTCACACCGGCCTGTTCAACTTCTACATAGCGTGTGGCCTGACGTTTTGGGCGCTAGCCCTGGCGTGGCGCCCCACCCCGCTGCGGGTGGGCGCGGCGTTGGTGGTGCTGGCAGGCGCCTACTCGGCTCATGCGATACCGGTGGGATGGGGCTTGTTCGTGATCGCCTACGTGTATGCGGCCAGGCGGCTGGCGCCCGGGCGGACGATGTGGCTGGCGGCGGCGGCGTGCGGGCTTAGCGGTTTGACGCGGCTCTTTCTGGAGACGCATTTCGCGGTTCTGTCCACGTCCCATCAAGTTCTGGAGATGGCCGGCATCGACCAGTTTTGGGTGTACGGCGTGAAGTATGCGGGCGTCTCGGTGGCGATGGCGGCGCTGTGGGGGTTTCTGCTCCTCAGGCTGTCGCACGAGCGGGGCATGGCGGCACTGTCGCGGAGTGAGGCGTTTCAGCTTTGCGTCATCATGTCTGTGTCCATTCTGGTGTTGCCGACGCGGATCGAACTACCGGGCTACCGCATGGCGCTGGCGTTCATCACGGAGCGGATGACGCTGCCGTTCGGGTTTCTGATCTGTTTGCTGCTCAGCCGGGCGAGGCCCACGCGATGGCAGACGTGGGCACTGGGCGGCGTGGCGATTGTGTACTTCTCGGCGCTGTATGTGGATACGGGGGCGCTGAACCGCTGGGAGGACCGGTCTTTCGCGGCCGTCGCCAAGCTGCCGCCGGGTGCGCGGGTGGTGAGTGCACTAAGGGACTGGAGCAGCCGGGCGACGCTCTGGCACTACCCGCTGGAGCGCGCATGCATCGGCCGCTGCTACAGCTACCACAACTATGAGCCGGGGTCCTGGGCGTTTCGGGTGCAAGCCCGGCGGCCGAACGCGTTTGTGGTGTTTAGCGCGCGCGATGCGGCGCAGGTGGGGCGGGGGGAGTATGTGGTGAAGGAAGAGGACCTGCCGCTGTATCAGCTGACCCCATGCGAACCAGAGCGGTTGTGCGTCCAGGCGCTGCGTTCCGGGGAGCGGATACAAACCAGCGAGCTGGCGTTTCTACCGGCGCTCTGGTAGGGGCCAATGGGCGGGACCGGACAAAAACGGAAAGAGGGCAGTGGGAACTGCCCCCTTTCGCGGTCGTTGCAGATTGACAAGCCGGTTTGACACTCAGCCCTGGCCAGCACTGCTGGTCATGACGTTGTTGACCTTGCCGAAGATCGTCTTGATGGAACCGGCCACGCCGGGCACGATGGCACCGGCAGCCACGGCGACAAACCCGGCCATTAGAGCGTATTCAATGAGATCCTGACCGCGCGTGTCCCGCATGATCCGGAGTTTCCAGATGAGCGAATTCAATTTCTTCATAGTTGATATTTCTCCTCTCCCTTGCAACCCGTTCTTGTTGTTGCTAGGCCAAGAGTAACAGTACCTGGCGGGCCCGCAAATCGATTGAAACCCCTAGGCAGGAGCGAAGAAATGTCTCATGAAATGGCTAGGTTTAAGGAGGTGAATGGGCGGTGGCAGGCCGTGTGGGAACGAGTGGCGCGAGAAAGAATGCAGCCCGAGGCCTGTTGTGTATTGAATCTACAGCCGATTGGCAGAGTAAGGTGTCTGATCACAGCCTTAGCAGAAAAGCGTTCCAGTACTTAGCGGCCGCGAGCCTGCTCAGCATAGCTTTCTGCGGGTTGTGGGCGCCGATTCTCTCCGACGAGGTCTTCAGCCTGGACTTGGCGGGCCAACCGTGGCCTACGATGCTGGATCAACTTCGCGCAGACGTGCATCCGCCTCTGTACTATTGGCTGCTGAGGGCGTGGCTGGTGGTGGCGCCGGCTGACGAAACGGGACTGAGGGCGTTGTCGGGCCTCTGCCTGCTGGCCGCCAGCGGGCTATTTTGGCGCTTCCTGCGGCGCGTGGCCGGGCCGGAGTGCGTCTGGGCAGCCCTGGCGCTCTGGCTGGCCAATCCGCTGGTCATACTCATGGCCGGCTACGGCCGAATGTATCTGCTGCTGGCCGTGTGGTGTGTCTGGGCGTTGGACGCGGCGTGGAGAGTCTGCGGCGGGGAGAAGGGCTGGCTGGGCAGGGCGGCCCTGGCCGGAGCCACGCTGGCCGGACTGCTGACCCATAACTGGTTTGTCTTCTTTCTGTGCGGGCTGGGCGCCATGATGGCGTGGGTGCATGGTAAGGGTGTGATCCGCCTGACTGCGCCCCTGGCGGGCGGAGGTCTGCTCTATGGGCTTTTGTGGGGCGGAGCGGCGCTGCGGCAGGTTGCGGGGAGCCATGACCAGCTTGCGTGGCTGCGGCGGCCCGGCTGGGAGACGCCCTTGGATACCTGGCTGGCGCATCTCTGGCTTCCGCTGCTGGCGGCGCCGGTGATTCTGATTTTGGCTGCCCTGCGGAAGCAAGACGCCGCCCAGCCCACTCAATTGCATATGGCGGCACTGTGGGGCGCGATGGTCACCATAGCAGTGCCGCTTGCCGTTTCCTGGTGGAAGCCGGTGTTTAATCCACGATTTACCGTTGTGGCCGCGCCCTTTGTGGCCATGGCGCTGGCCGGGGTGGTTCAGCGCGGAGGCCCGGCGGCAGCGGCGCTGCTGATGGCGCTGGGCGCGGGCTGGGGCCTGTGGGACGCCACTCATCCGCCGGCGTGCAATAGCCGGGCGGCTGCCGAAGTGCTGGCGCGGCAGGTGCGCGGCGACGACACGGTCATCTACGCCCGCTTGAGCCGCAAGCCGGTGGAATGGTACTGGCGGGGCGGAGCCGCGCGGCGATTCAGCTTTCCGGCCGAGATCGACATGCATCCGGGCTACGAGGGGGCCATGAACGAGGCGGCACTGCGGGCGGAGGCGCGGCGCGTGGCCGGCCAGATTGCGGGGCGGGTATTCGTGCTGGCCG
>JBBQLF010000091.1:0-11320 GCA_038327695.1 Bryobacterales bacterium | reverse complement strand
CGTTGGAGACGATGACGGTCTCATTGACGACCAGTTCCTTGCCGTCAGACTCCACCAGGATCATGTGTTGGGTGAAATCGACCGCGCTAAGCGTCGAAAGTGCGTCAAAAACAGCGATTTCGATGCCGGAAGTGGGTGTTTTTGGTGCCAATTGGACGTTGTATGAGACACCTTGCCAGATGGCTTGCACCAGATGCGCTGAGGCGGCATCGGTATCGAGGCTGAACTTGCCGTCGGGGCCGGTGACAACCGACCCGGCCGGTTGCATGCCGCCCTGGCCGAGTTTGGTCATGCTGACCTTCACGCCCGGCTGGGGTTTGCCGGTGGTTTTGTTGATGACTGTGCCATCGATGGCGGCGAACAGCGGGGTGAGGGCGAGGAGGGCTAACGCGAATCTCATGCCTTCGCCTCCGGCATGGTCTTGCCGCATTCACCGCAGAATTTCAGGGGCCTGTCGAACTTCGCGCCGCAGTGCGGGCATTTCAGGGGGTTGGGTTTGACGGCGGGCGCGCCCTTCAGGATGACATCGATGCCGGCCAGGACCGCGGCCAGTTCGTTCTGCAGAGTGAGCTTGGTCTTGTTGTAGTCGGCTTCGCTGAGCTTGCCGAGGCGGTATTCAAAGTTGAGGTCGCGGAGGCTGTCGTAGATGACGGCCTTGCGCTCTTCCAGATGGAGGACAGGCGATTCCGCCACGGCCTCCGGGAGGTCACGGGACCGGACGAAGAGGACGAAGGCGAGAACGCCCGCGGTGAGTAGTATCGAGGCTGCGAAAATCATGAGCCGAAACGATTATTCCAAGTCAGACAGGTCTTTGTCGATGCGGGATTGGTATTTGGCGAGGTCCGCCGAGGCTTGCGGAACGGATTCGGGCCCGGCCTCAGTGAGCGCGCGACGTTTTCGGAAGTTCTGTAGAACCAGGTACAGCAACCCTAGTCCCCCGGCGATGAAGGCAAACGGCATGGCCCAACCCATCATGTAGAAGCCGTTGTCCGACGGGGGCTTGAGCATGATGTCCTTGCCGTAGGTGGCCTGCATGGAGGCGAAGATGTTGTCGTCGCTGGCGCCGGCGTCCACCAGGCGAAGCAGTTCGGTGCGCACGGGGTCAGAAAAGTGGCAGTTGATCATGTTGCAGCCGGTGATGCTGGCCTGGCAGCCGCACTTGCACTTCAGCATGTCGCCGAGGCGGCGGACGCGCTCGTTAGTGAGCGGCACGGTGCCCTGCATCAGGGCGCCGGTGAGCATCAGCGCGAGCAGCAGCTTACTTCGTAGTTTCAGTCTGGCCGGCATAGACCCCCACAACAGCCGTCTTGGCGTAAGAATACTTGACTTTGCTCGGGATCAGGCAGACGAGCGTACCGAACAGGAGCGCGTAGAAGCCGATCCAGATCCAACTGACGAGCGGAAAGATGTAGGCCTGAATGATGGCCTTGTTGGCGTCCGTCTGGCTCATGGAAGCGAAATTCAGATAGAGGTCCTCATTGAGGCGGCGGCGGATGGAAACCTCAGAGGTGGGCTGCCCGCTGGAGCCGTAGACACGGCGCTCGGGGTTGAGGTCGCCGAGGTATTGGCCGCCCACATAGACGCCGACCTGGGCTTTTTGCCAGGAGTAGTTGGGCGTGTCGCCGTCGGTGACCTGCTTGACCTGGAGTTCGTAGCGGCCGATCTGGAACCGGTCCCCGATGGTGACTTCCTTGGTGGTGTCCTTGTTGAAGGCGGCGCCGGTGTAGCCGATGAACATGATGACGATGCCCATGTGCACCAGGTAGCCGCCGTAGCGGCGCGTGTTGCGATGGGTGAGCTCGAAGGCGGCGCGGATCATGTTCATCCGGTTCTTAATCGAGATGGCGCGCGCGCCCTTGAAGAACTCCATGCCGATGGTGACGGTGACGAAGGCGCACAGCCCGAAGCTGACCAGGGCGAAGATGTGCGTAATGCCGAAGCCGGCCAGGACGGCGATGGTCAGGACGAACCCGGCCGTGGGCCAGCGGAAGGCGCGCTTCAGGCTCTCCCAGGAGCTGCGGCGCCAGGCGATGAGCGGGCCGACGCCGGTGAGAAACAGCAGGAAGAGGCCGATGGGGATGTTCACCTTGTTGAAGAACGGCGCGCCCACTGTGATTTTCTCGCCCATGATGGCTTCGGTGATGACCGGGAACAGCGTGCCCCAGAGAATGGCGAAGCAGGAGGCCAGCAGAATCAGGTTGTTGAACAGGAAGCTGGATTCGCGGCTCAGCACGCTTTCCAGATGCGCCTCGCTCTTGAGGTAGTCGAGCCGCTTGAGGATAAAGAACGTGGTGACGCCGACGGCGATGGCCAGATAGCCGAGGAACCAACTGCCGAGCGAGCTCTGGGCGAAGGCGTGGACGCTGGAGACGACTCCGGAACGCGTGAGAAATGTGCCGAAGATGCAGAGGAAGAACGTGCTGGAGATCAGCACCATGTTCCAGATCTTCATCATGCCCTTCTTCTCCTGCATGATGACGGAGTGGAGGAAGGCGGTGGCAGTGATCCACGGCAGCAGCGAGGCGTTCTCCACCGGATCCCAGCCCCAGTAGCCGCCCCATCCGAGTACGGCGTAGGCCCAGCCCTGGCCGAGCATGATGCCAATGGACTGGAAGGCCCAGGTGATGAGCGACCAGCGGCGCGTGGTGGCGATCCAGGCCTCACCGGGTTGCTTGGTGACGAGGGAGGCGAAGGCGAAGGCGAAGGGAACGATAAAGCCGACGTAGCCGAGATAGAGCGCCGGTGGGTGGATGGCCATCAGCCAGTATTGGAGCAGCGGATTGAGACCGTTGCCATCGGCGACCGCCTGAACGCCTCTGCCAACGGCGAGAACCTGGAAGGGCGGCTCCACGAAGGCATTGAGGATGCAGAAGAACACCTGCGTGAACGCCAGAACGGCGATGACGTAGGGCATCATGTCGCGGTGTTTCCGCCGGTTGGTGAATACGACGACGGCGGCGAAGGTGGAAAGCAGCCAGGACCAGAGGAGCAGCGATCCCTCCTGGCCGCCCCACCAGGCGGCGAATTTATACACCAGCGGCATGGCGCGGTTGGAGCGGGCGGCGACGTAGGCCAGGCGGAAATCACTGGTCATGAGCGAGTAGACGAGGATACCGGCAGCGGTGCTGAGCAGGATCCAGACGCCGTAGACAGCGCGTTCACCGCTGACAATCAGAAATGGTTTCTGCTTGAGTTTGCCGCCCACCGATGCGGCGAAGGCGTATATGGACAGGCAGAAGGCGAGCAGAATCGCGTAAGCGCCGAGTGTCTCCATGAGATAGGCTCCGTCGAGAGGCAGTTAGGACTGGGCAGCCGGCTTGGCGGCGTTCAGCGGCTGCGCGGCAGGTTGCTGACCGGGCGCCGCTTCATACTTGGAGGGGCATTTGGCGGCGATGGCGCTGGCGTGGAAGCTGCCGTCCTGCAGCATCTTGCCGTCGGCCATGGCCTGAGCGTTATCGCGGAAGGTATCGGGCAGCGGATCCTTGCCGATGTAGACGACGTTGAGCTGGAGATTGCGCTCCTTCTCGTGGATGGTGAAGTGGACGTGCTCACCCTCCCTCTTGATGGAGCCGGGCAGGACATCGCCGGTGACGCGCACCCGTTTGCCCATCACGGAGCTCTGCATCTCTTTCACTTCGGAGATGGTTTTGTAATAAGTTTTGGACTCATTGATACCGCTGGCCGCCAGCCAAGCCAGAGTGCCGACAATGGCAACCACAAGAACTCCGAACCGGAGATACGTTTTCATGCTTCACCTTTCCCTTCAGTATACGCCTAAGCCCGGTTAGTCCTGGCCGGAACTGATCTCAGGCTCCACCCAGAAGCCAAGTGCGCTGCCCTGGCCCTGGACGGCCTGAACGGCCACGCGCCATTGGCCGGCCTCCGGCGCATCGACCCGCAACCGCCGGCCGCCATCGCGGTAGTTCCGGCCGCTGGGACTGACCAGGTACAGATCGAAGCCGGTTTCCTGGCTTTCCCAACCCAGATTGACCTCCAGGCTGCGGGCGCCCTTGGGAACGGTGAGCAGACGGGACCACCACTCGGCAAATCCGAGCTGGCCGGTCCACCTGTTCGGCTTGCGCTCCGTTGGGGCCTCTCTTTTCTGATGCGAGACGAGGGCCGGACGTTGCGTGTCAGTGAAGCGGAAGGGCACGCTCTGCGCGGAGATGGAGGCGGAACGGGTGACGTGGACATGGACGTGGCGGCCGAAGGAATAGCCGCTATTGCCGGCCTCGGCTAGAGGTTGGCCGGCTTCGACGCGCTGGCCGGTGTGGACGCGAAAGGAACCGGTGCGCAGGTGGGCATAGTGGGAATACTCGCCGTCGTCATGACGGATGGTGATGTAGTTGCCGAAGATGCGCTGGCCCGGGGTTTGACCCAGACCAAGATCATAGGTTGCGACAGTGCCGGCGCGCATGGCGGTGACCCAGCGGGCATCGAGCGGAGCGATGTCGTAGGCATGCAGGGCGCGGCCGAAGTGAGAGTAGGAGCCGTAGGGCCGCTGGGAGATCCGCCAGCGTTCGCCCGCGAGGGTTGGCATTTGATAGCCCCCCGTGGTGGAGACGGCGAAGCGTGCCGGCTGGCTGAGAGCGCCATCCGGGTTGCGCAGGATGATCAAGTATTCGGCTGCGTCGAGCTTGGGCGCCTTGACGGTAATGCGGTTGCCGTCCTGCGTCTCCGGCAGGACGTGCAGGACGTATTCCCAGCCGCCGGCGGGTGTGTAGCGGGCGATGTTGATGGAGGTGTCCGAGCCGGCGCCGGAGGTATCCAGCACGATTTGCTTCTCGTCGAAGCTCACCACACGGACGGAGAGCGCGCCGGGCGTGCCGGTGATTTCGAAGGGCCGTTCTTGTGCGGTATGACCATTGACCAACACCCGGACGCGCCAGGAGCCGGGCTGCGTGGCCGGGGCGAAGCCGCCGATGGGGAGGGCACTGAGAAAGCAGAGCGAGGGGGCGGCGGGCAGATTGCCGTAGGCGGCGGAGGTGGAGACTGCGCCACCGGGATTGATCCACTGGATGGTCAGGCGATCGCCGGGGCGGAGGCGATGCGCGGTGAACTGGACGAATACCTGGGCGTTAGACGAGCTGACAGAGGTGGCCGGGCGCGTGATGGCGCAGGCCGCTTCGTCGGCGGCTGTGCCGAGGCTGATTTCGCGCACGTCGGCAGCGAGGGCGACGGAACACACAAGCAGCGACGCGGCGCGGAGCCTCACAAGCTCCTATCGGCGGTGGGAGCTTGATGCTTGAGGCCGCCCCCAAGAATGCGAATAGGGCTGAAACTTTATTGACAGATACGGAGTAATGGCCTTACTATCGATCCTATGATCAAAGAACCCGCGATCCTCGCCGCCGCCTTTGCCTTGGCGTTGACTCTGCCCACGGCCGGTTTCGCCCAGGGCCGTGGTGAGGTGGTCTCCGCGGAGCACAGAGCGGAGGTGAGCCTCCCCGCTCATTTCGATACGACGGCGCGCCCGTTGCGTGAGGTCTTCGACCGGGTGGTACCAGGCCCGGCGCGCGGCGGGCGGGACTTCGAACCCGGCCGGCCCGAGCCCATCGGCAGCGTGAATCCGGCATTCACCGATCCCCTGGCAGCCTCCGGGTCTGGTGCGGGGAAGGCGTTCGCCGTGCCCATGGCGGCGACGACGGTAGGAACCGGCGTGGACCCCGCCGCCCGGGTAGCGCCGCCGGACACCACGGGCGACCTCGGACCGAACCACTACGTGCAGTGGGTGAATTCGCGTTATGCCATCTACACGGTCTCCCGCGACGCCACGACGAAAGCGATCACAGGCTTCACCCTGGCCTCCGGCTTCCCAAAGAACGGAAACACCGTCTGGCAGGGCTTTGGGGGCGCGTGCGAAAACTCCAACGACGGCGACCCGCTGGTCCAGTATGACCAGCTCGCCGACCGCTGGGTTCTGACCCAGTTCGCCGTTTCGAAAACACCCTATCTGCAGTGCGTCGCCGTCTCCACCGGGCCCGATCCCACCGGCACCTACAACCGTTACTCCTATTCCTACGGCACGGACTTCAACGACTTCCCGAAAATGGGCGTCTGGCCGGACGCCTACTACATCAGCTACAACATGTTCAAGCGGGGCCGGACCTTCGCTGGCAACAAGGTCTGCGCGTTCGAGCGTGCCAAGATGCTGTCGGGCCAATCGGCTCGCCAGGTCTGCGCCCAGACCTCCGCCAGCCACCACAGCCTCGTCCCGGCCGACCTCGAAGGCGCCGCCCTCCCGTCATTGGGAACGGCCAACCCGCTGCTCAGCATGACTGCCAGCGGGATCAACTTCTGGAAGTTCACCGTCAACTGGACGGCCGGCACCGGAACCCTGACTGGACCCACGGCTCTCGGCGTCAGCGCCTTCGCCCGCACCTGCAGCGGCGGGACCTGCATCCCTCAGTCCGGCACGACGACTACGCTCGACTCCCTGGCGGACCGCCTGAACTACCGCCTCAGCTATCGCAAGTTCGGCAGCTATGAGTCGCTGCTGATCAACCACGCGGTTTCGGCCGGCGGCGGGAGCGGCATTCGCTGGTACGAACTCCGCAATGCACCCAGCCAGACGATCTCCGGCGCCACGCCCGTCGTCTACCAGCAGGGCACCTACGCGCCCAGCGCAGACTACCGCTGGATGGGCAGCGCCGCCATGGACAAGACCGGCGGAATCGCCATCGGCTACAACGTCTCCAGCGCCAGCATCAAGCCCAGCATCCGGTACGCGTTCCGCGCCGCGACCGATTCACCCGGCGCGCTCGGAGGCGAGACCAGCATCCTGACCGGCACCGGGTCACAGACCGGGACTCTCTCCCGCTGGGGGGATTACAGCACCATCAGCGTCGACCCGGTCGACGGCTGCCAGATGGTCTTCACCACGGAGTACCTTCCGTCGGACGGCTCCTTCAACTGGAGCACCATGATCTACAGTTTCAAGCTGAGCACCTGCAACTAAGGGTCTGTCAGGGAATAGCCGTGCCATACGCCGCCGAACTGTGAATCGTGGCGCGGCCTTTAGGCTGCCGGGTCGAGACTCATCGCGACCTTTACCGGCGCTTCTCAGGCCGTCTCGACACGATTGTCGAGACGGCAGGCACGAGTGCCGGCGCCACGTCTGTAATTGAGAAGGTTGTTTCGTGACGAGCCCTAAGGCTCCCGCCAACAGCTTGAGGCTACGAGGTGAGGAGGACTGCGCTGGCGGAGTCCTGCATGTGGAGCAGCAGGATGTACCAGACGAAGCAGAGGAGGAGAGGCAGATCCGCGGATTCGCGGGCGGCTTCAGTGACCACTACTTCGGCGCCGGCCTTGAAGACGCCGTGCGAACTGAATTGAAGCAACGGAGTTTCATCGCGCAACAGGACCCACTGGGGGGACCAGAAATTGGCGCACTTGAGTTGCAGAGTCTGTCCGCCGATCCGGAGCCGGCCTTGGGAACCGCCCCAGTTTGGCTCGTAGAAGGCGATGTCCGCTTCGGTGCCGGCAACTCGCGCGGTAACGACGGAGGTTAGAAAGCCCGTCCGCTTAAACGTCCACTTGCCCCCGGCGGTTTCGGCGGCGGCGAGCGTGCCCAGGGTCTTCAGCCATTCGAGGCGGGCCAGGACGGAGTCTCCGCTGTGCAGGTCGTAGGTACGGGAAAAGGACGAGGGTTGACGCCACTCAAGGCCGGCGAGCTGGTGGGCCCGGATAGGGATCATAAGGCGCTCCTTTCTCAAACACGTTAACGGCGCGCTGGGCCGTGGCGATGGTAATGCCGCGTTCGGCGCAGCGCTGGCGGAGCCGGCGGTGGACCTCGCGGCCTACCTTCCACTGCTGGCTGGGGAGGGTTTTGAGGCGGGCCTTGACGACGACACCCTGCTCAGTGAACCGGTCGACGCCGGCAACCTCCATGGGCGCGAGCAGCAGGCCGGCCCACGCCGGTTCAGCTCGCAACTCCTCGCCCAATTCGGTGAACAGGGCCATGAGGCGCTCCGGATCGTCGTCGTATTCGACGGCGATATCGAAGACGCAGTAGGAATGGCCCATGGTGAGGTTGGAGAAGTTCTGGAATGCGCCGTTGGAGAAGACATGAGCTGTTCCGTCATAGGCGCGCAGCACGGTGGTCCGCATGGTGAGCATCTCCACCGAGCCGGACAGGTCTCCGATCTTGATGACGTCATTGATGCGGATCTGGCCTTCGGTGAGCAGGAAGAAGCCGCTGATCCAGTCCTTGAGGATGCTCTGGGCGGCGAAGCCTACGGCGAGGCCAGCCACGCCGGCGCCGGCCAGGATAGGGCCAACGTCGAACTGGAACTCCTTGAGAGCCAGGACCAGCGCCAGTACCCAGATGGCCGAAAACACGACGCGTCTGGCGAGGGAGGCGATGGTGGCCGATTGTTTGGCCCACTCGTGCTCGTCGGGCCCGCCGCGCTGCTGAATCAGTTCGGCGGACAAGCGGCGGAGGCGGCCGAACAGCTTGCCGAGGAGGAAGGTGAGCAGGGCGGCGCCGGCGAGATAGACCGAGGCGCGGAGCCCGGCACTGAGCCAGTCATCGATTCGGTCCATGGGCATCCGCGCCAGAAAGGTGGGCATACTTTCATGTTATCGCTAGCTCTGATAGCCTGATACGCATGAACCGCCGCCATTTTCTCCCCACCGCTGGAGCCGGCCTGTCTGCATTGAGCAGCGCCGCCGCCCAGACGAGCGCCGCATCCGCGGGCCGCATTCAGCAATCGGTATGCCGCTGGTGTTACGCCAAGACGCCGATTGAGGAGTTGGCCACGGCGGCGGCGAAGATGGGGATTGTGGCGATGGATCTGGTGGACCCGAAGGAATGGGATGTGGTCCGGAAGGCGGGCCTGCGGCTGACTGTGGTGCCGGGGCCGACGTCGATTCCGGACGGGCTCAATCGTAAGGAAAACCACGAAGCGATTGAGGCGAAGTTTCAGCCGATGATTGAAGCGGCTGCCAAAGCCAAGGCGCATTCGATTATCGTGTTTTCAGGCAATCGCAAGGGGATGAGTGACCCGGAGGGCGCCGAGAACTGCATTATCGGGCTGAACCGGCTGAAGAAGTACGCCGAAGGGACCGGTGTGATGATCGTCATGGAGCTGTTGAACTCTAAGGTCAACCACAAGGACTACATGTGCGACAAGACGCCGTGGGGTGTGCAGGTGGTGAAGGCGGTGGGCAGCCCGATGGTGAAGCTGCTGTACGACATCTACCACATGCAGATCATGGAGGGCGATGTGATCCGGACCATCCGCGAGAACCAGCAGTGGCTGGGGCATTACCACACGGGTGGGAACCCGGGGCGGAACGAGATCGACGAGACGCAGGAATTGTACTATCCGGCAATTGCGCGGGCTATCGCCGAGACGGGGTTCCAGGGCTACATGGCCCACGAATTTGTGCCCAAGCGCGAGCCGCTGGTTTCGCTACAACAGGCCGTTGGTATCTGCCGGGTCTAGAGGTGCCGGAGGCGGGTCCTGCCCGCCGAGCGGACTGGCGATGACAACGCGATTGCGGCCGCCTCGTTTGGCCTCATAGAGAGCGATGTCGGCGGCGCGGATCAACTCGGCCGCCGTCGCATTGGAGTCGCAAGGCGCCGAACTGGCGCCGAGGCTGACTGTGAGCTTCAGCAGTTGCCCACAGACAGAGATGGGTTCGTTGTCCATGGCCAAGCGGACGCGCTCGGCATGGACTGCCAGGCACGCTTCGTCGCAATTGGGGACGATCATGAGAAACTCCTCGCCACCGTAGCGGCCGAGTGAGTCATAGGGACGGATGATCGTCTGCATCCGGCGGGCGGTTTCCCGCAATGCCTCATCGCCGCACTGATGACCGTGGGAATCGTTGACGAGCTTAAAGTTATCGAGGTCAATCATGATGACACCCAGTTGACTCTTCTGGCGGCGGGCCCGGATCACCTCGCGTTCGAGTGATTCCAGGATGACGCCGCGATTCCATAGATTGGTGAGGGCGTCGCGGGTGGCCTGTTCCATCAGTGCCGCCTGGGCGGCGACGAGTTCGGACTGAAGATCGATAATCCGGCGGCCGGCGCGCAAGCGCACCTCAAGTTCCTGCTTTTCAAACGGTTTGACCACGTAGTCGTCGGCACCCGCGCTGAGACCCTCCACAATGTCCTGGCGAAGACCTCTTGACGTCAGCAGGATCAGATAGGTGTAGGTCTTGCGCGGTAACTCGCGCACCATGGTGCAGAGTTCCAGGCCGGTGTGTACGGGCATCATCCAGTCAAGGATGGCAATGGGCGGTGCGTCGGATTGAGAAAGTATGGTCCATGCCTCCGCTCCGTCGCTGGCACTGACGACTTCGTAGTCCCAGCCAGTCAGAATCGCCTCGAGGAGCCTACGCATGACGAGACTATCATCGGCCACGAGTATCTTCATTGCAGAACCGTCTCCAGTATCCTAGCACCCCTCATTTGAGGGGGCAAGGAGAATAGTGAATCTCTGGTGGCTCGATACGCCACCAGAGCGCCGCGGCTAGCCCCCGGGGCATGTCCGAAACCAGTTCGAGGTGCGGCTTTTGCGCCCAGAGAGGTCCGTTTCCCGTTTAAAGGCGCAGTCTGGCTGGCCTTCCTCTGGAGAGTGCTCGGGAAATCCGTCGATTAAGGAAGGCCTTGCCGCCTTACCCCCGGATCGGTAACATCGTCATGCCCGGACCTCGGCTGGATTGCTCCTGCGGTACTGAGGCGCGTTGTGTGTGCCTTGTGGACCGGCGCAGGAGAACTTTCCAGACGGTCTTCGAACGTTTCAGTTGGAACGCGCCTATGATCACTGCCCGGCTTACGGGCGACGGCGCAGCGTGGCTCTGGAACATCGCGCAAGAACTTCTTCCCGATGCCGTCGAGATCGTCGAGTGCTTCCACGTCAAACAGCAGCTCAGCAATCTGGCCACGGCTCTCCATCCGGACCGGACTGTCCCAGCCATGCCGTGGGCTCAGCACTGGTGCGAAGAACTCGACGAGGGAAAGCTCACCGCCCATCCGGGTAGCTTGCGCCTTCATGGACTTTCCAAACACTGCCCGTAAGTGCTAGTGCTGCATTGGCCGTAACCGCCAGCGAACGAGCTCTCGACGCTTCCATTTGAAGGGCCTCTGTACCTCGTCCGGTGTTGTCGAAGTTAGCTGCGAGGATCATTTGTCCCTCCTGGGCTCCAACGGTATCATTGCACTCCGTTAATCCATCCTCAGCAGCGGATTGGCCGACTTCTGGGAACGGAGATCGGTCTGATGGCAGGCGGCTGAGGTCCCGCTGCCACTTTCCCGTCGTGCACGCGGTGCCGGGGCCGAATGCCTCGGCGCTCACGAGAAATGACC
>JBBQLF010000090.1:0-11338 GCA_038327695.1 Bryobacterales bacterium | reverse complement strand
TTCAGGAACACGTAGAAATTGGTCAGATCCTTTCCGTTGAACAGACGGATCTTGCCGGCCGGCCGCAGCGGTTCGCCCTGCGCTGCCAGCGCCATCACGAGAATTAGAATCAGGATTCGCATGGCATCATCTTATCGGCTTCGGCACAGCGCTATGCGGGAATGGATCCGAACCCGGCCGATGAGCTACGATCACGGTGCCCGCCGAGTGCCCACACGCGATGCAAAGAATCGACCCAAGCCTCGCCACCGCCGCCGCCCTTTTCAACGCAGGCGCCTACTTCGAGGCGCATGAGCACATGGAGGCAGAATGGCTGCGGGCACCGGCCGGCGAGCGGTTCTTCCTGCAAGCCCTGATCCACATGGCGGTGGCCTGGCATCACGCAACCGGCGGCAACGGCGAAGGCGCCCAGCGCCAGGTTGACAAGGGCCTGCGCAAGCTGGCCGGTTACCTGCCGTGCCATGCGGGCATCGATACAGCGGCGCTCTATCAGGACGCGCAGCGCTGGCAGGATGAGTGGCGCACCGGCCAACCGGCTTCCGGACGGGCTACAATCGGCCTGAAGAGATGAGAGTTCCGCTCGCCATCCTGCTCGCCTGTCCGCTCCTGGCGCAGGCGCCCGCCCCAGGCAGCGCCAAGCCCCAGGCGCTGACGGCTGTGTGCGCGGATGCTGAGATCAACGATTTCGGCCTGGAATGCTCCGCCGAGGAGCCGTGTCCCATCTATCTGGAACTCACGGCCGTGGATGCGCTGGGCAGCAAGTTGTTTGTGACCGGCAATTTCCACACGGGCACTGTGACGCTGTGGTCTGTGCTGCTGGCCAGCGAGGACGAAGGCAAGACGTGGTCAGAGCCGCTGAGCCGCATTCGCGGCGCCGTGCTGGATCAACTGCAATTTTTGGACTTTGAGAACGGCTGGACCGCCGGCCACCTCACCGGCAATCTCCCGAAGGACCCTTTCTTCGTCAAGACCACTGACGCGGGTAAGACGTGGCGGCGTGTGCCTGTGTTTGAGGACACGGCCTATGGAACGATTGAGCACTTCTGGTTCACCTCCAAGACGCAGGGCGAACTGATTGTCAATCGCCGCGGTGACGCGCGCAACCGCTATCAGCGGCTGCAGACCATGACCGGCGGCGACTCCTGGATGATGCAGGAGGTCAGCGCCAAACCGATTGCGAGTCCGCGCCCGCGCGCCGGTGTGGCCACCGCGGATTGGCGCGTCCGCGCCGACGGACCGAGCAAGGCTTTCCGGGTGGAACGCCGGGAGGCAGGCCGCTGGCAAGCGGTGGCCTCGTTTCCATTACGCGGCGGTGCCTGCCAGCCAGCGCCACCGAAGCCGCCCGAGCCACCCCCGCCCCAATGAAGCCGCCCGGTCCCATCGAACTGGAGTTCTTCCGCCAGCTCCTCGTCTCGATCCCGGAGGAGATGGGCGTGGTCCTCCGCAAGACGGCGTTTTCGGCCAACATCAAGGAACGCCGCGACTACTCCTGCGCGCTCTATGACGCCGAGGCGCGGACGGTGGCCATGGGCGATCACATGCCGGTCCACCTGGGGGCGATGCCGCTCAGCGTGGAGCACGTGCTGCGGGCGTTCACGCTTCGAGCGGGCGACGTGGCGATCGTCAATGATCCATTCGCCGGCGGCACGCACCTGCCCGACATCACCGCCGTGGCCGGAGTGTTCCCGCGGCCGGGTGAAGCGGCCGCCTTCTATGTCGCCTCGCGCGCCCACCACTCCGATATCGGCGGCATGAGCCCGGGCTCCATGCCGCTAGCCCGCGAGATCTACCAGGAGGGCCTGCGGATTCCGCCCATCCTGCTGGTCCGCGAGGGGCAGATGGACCAGGCGCTGCTGCGCATGATCCTGGCCAACGTCCGCACTCCGGAGGAGCGCGAGGGGGACCTGCGTGCCCAACTGATGGCCATGGAGCGGGGCGCCACGCGGGTCCGCGAGGCCGTGGCGCGCTACGGTCTGGCGCGTCTTTCGGCCAACGTGACGGCGCTGCGCGACTACGCCGAGCGCCTGATGCGCGCGGCGCTGCGCGCCCTGCCGGACGGGGTATTCTGCTTTGCAGACTTGCTCGACGGCGGCGTCGCCATTCGTGCCAGAATCACGATTCAGGATGACCGCGCCACGGTGGACTTTGCCGGCTGCGGGCCGCAGGTGGACGGGCCTTTCAACGCCAACCTCGCCATAACTCTCTCCGCCGTGTTCTACGTGTTCCGTTGCCTGCTGGCCGGTGACGTGCCAGCCAACGCAGGGCTGATGCGCCCGATCACGGTTATCGCCCCCGAAGGAACCGTGGTCAACGCCCTGGCCCCGGCGGCCATGGCGGCGGGCAACGTGGAGACCTCGCAGCGCATCACCGATACGCTGCTTGGCGCGCTGGCCCAGGCCGCGCCGGACCGGATTCCGGCGGCGTCGCAAGGCACGATGAACAACGTGAGCTTCGGCGGCAAGGGGTTCGCCTGGTACGAGACCATCGCCGGCGGCATGGGCGCCTCGGCCGGCGGCGCGGGCCAATCCGCCGTCCACACCCACATGACCAACTCCTGGAACACGCCGGTGGAGGCGTTTGAGCACGCCTACCCGGTGCGCGTCCGCGCCTACAAGGTCCGGCGCGGCTCCGGTGGGCGGGGCCGGCACGCGGGCGGGGACGGCATCCTGCGCGAGCTGGAATTTCTCGCTGCGGCCGAGGTGACCATCCTCTCAGACCGGCGGGAAAACGCCCCGTATGGCCTCAGCGGAGGCGGAAGCGGCGCACGCGGCCGCAACACGCTGATCCGCGGGGGCAAAGCTCGCGAACTGCCCGGCAAGACCCGGTTCGACGCCGAAGCCGGCGACATCCTGAGGATCGAGACGCCCGGCGGCGGCGGCTTCGGGATAGAATGAAAAACAGCTTGCCTCAAGATTCGTTCCGCTTTTCCCACCGCCAGTCCGTGGGCCTCGTCTTCCTCTGCACCCTGTTTGGGGTGGCCGCGCAGTATTTCATCAAGACCAGCGGGATGCAGATGACGACGATCACGCTGGCCGGCCTGCTGACGAACTGGCCGCTGTGGAGCGGCCTGACGCTGTACGGATTCAGCACCGTGCTGCTGATCCTGGCGCTGCGCGACGGGGAGCTTTCCCTGCTGTACCCCGTCATTTCGCTCACCTACGTCTGGGTCACGATCATGTCCGTGATGGTGTTCCACGAGACGATCAATGTGTTCAAGGTGGCCGGCATAGCCATTATCTGCATCGGAGTCGCCCTGCTCGGCAAGGGGCCTAGCGAATGAATACGCCGCTGAAGTCCATCCTACTGGTCCTTTGCGCCGGGTTCATTGGTAGTTTTGGCGCGGTGTTCCTCAAGAAGGGCGCCGGCCTGCTGCACCGGGATCTGGGTTCGCTGATCCGCAACTGGCAACTCGCTCTCGGGATTGGGCTCTACCTCTGCTCGTTCGTGTTCTACTTTCTGGGCGTCCGCGAAGGGGAACTGAGCATCCTGTACCCGATGGTGGCGCTGGGCTACATCTGGACGATGATCTGGTCTCACTTCGTATTCGCCGAGCCGATTTCGCGGCGGAAAATCGGCGGGCTGGCGCTGATTATCGTGGGGATCATCTCACTGAACTTCGGCCGGTAAGAGTGATCGCCGGCTGCCCCCGGGCGTGCTACCCTCACTCCCATATCGGAGGATGGCGATGCAGCCTGGGACTGCTGCCAGTGCCGCGCCCAACCCGGCGCTTGTGTTTGAAACCCTGATGGCGCACCAGCGCACCGCCGCGTTGAAGGCCGCCATCGAACTGGATCTGTTCCGTGCGCTAGGCCAGGGCCCGGCCAGCGCCGCCGTTCTGGCCGCGCACTGCGCCGCCTCCGAGCGCGGCATGCGCATTCTCTGTGACTTCCTCACGATCATCGGCCTGCTCAGCAAGCACGAAGGGCTCTACAGCCACACGCCGGCGAGCGACGCTTTCCCGGACCCCGCCTCGCCCACGTCGCTTCATACGACGGTCCGGTTTCTGGGCCTGAGCGAGATGACTTCCACCTACGCCAACCTGGCGCAGATCGTGCGCGAGGGCCGTACCAATCTGGCCGGCGAAGGCACGGTGGAGCCGGACAATCTTGTCTGGGTGGACTTTGCCCACGGCATGGCGCCGATGATGGGGCCGCTGGCCGCGCCGCTCGGCGCCGTTGTTCTGGCAGGCCGCACGGGGCCCATGCGCGTGCTGGATCTGGCCGCCGGCCACGGCCTGTTCGGTATCGAGATCGCGAGGCAAAATCCCGAGGCGCACATCGTGGCCGTGGACTGGGCGCGTGTTCTCGAAGTGGCGGAGGAAAACGCCAGGAAGGCCGGCGTAGCCGACCGGTTCACGTCTCTGCCCGGGAGTGCGTTCGATCTGGAGTCCGGTGGCCCCTATGACGCCGTTCTGATAACGAACTTCCTGCATCATTTCGATCCGCCCACATGCGTGGGGCTGCTGAAGAAAGTGCGCGCCGCGCTGCGGCCCGGCGGCGTTTCGGCCACCCTGGAGTTCGTGCCCAACGAAGATCGTGTTTCGCCGCCGATGGCCGCCGCGTTCAGCCTCACGATGCTGGCTTCCACCGTGGCCGGAGACGCCTACACGTTTCGCGAGCTGGAGGCCATGCACCACGAAGCGGGTTTCGAGGACGTCACGCCGCACCCCGTGGCCGGCAGTCCGCACACCGTGGTGACGGGTGCTTAACCGTTTTGGGGATTTCACGTGTTCAAGCGCGGGTCCGATTGGATTCAGCTACTTGCAGAGCCGCGAGCGTCAATGAGCGTTGCCGCTCCCAAAAACGGTTAAGCACCCCGTGGTGACCGGCATCGCCCCGCCGGGCCGCACATGAGATAAGCTGGCTGGAGTAGATTGGAGAGCCCGCTATGAATGAACTGAAATCGCCCGTCACCTCGCGCCGCCGCTTCCTGGCCAACACCGGCCGCACCGCCGGCGCATCCGCCCTCGCAGGCATCACGTTGCCGCACGTCCATGCCGCCGCCAGCGACATGATCCAGATTGCCCTGGTGGGCTGCGGAGGCCGTGGCACCGGAGCGGCCGTCAATGCCCTTTCCGTCACCAATGGCCCGGTCAAACTGGTGGCCATGGCTGACGTCATTCCGGCGAAACTGAACTCGAGCTACGACAAACTGAAGAGCCAGTTTGCCAACCTGGTGGACGTGCCGCCGGAGAAGCGCTTTCTCGGCTACGATGCCTACCGGCAGGCCATGGATTCCATGAAGGCTGGCGACGTGGTGATTCTCGGCACGCCGCCGGCGTTCCGCTGGGTCCAGTTTACCCATGCCATCAACAAGGGCCTCCACACGTTTATGGAGAAGCCCGTTACAGTCGATGGCCCCACCACGCGCCGCATGCTGCAGCTCGGTGAACTTTCGATCAAGAAGAACCTCAAGGTGGGCGTCGGGCTGATGGTGCGTCACTGCCGCGCGCGGCAGGAACTCCACCGCCGGATTCAGGACGGCCAGATTGGCGACATCATCGCCATGCGCGGCTACCGCATGGGCCAGGGTGGCGGCACGGCCGGCCCGCGGCCGGACGGTGTCAACGAGCTGCAATACCAGATCCAGCGCTTCCACGCCTTCCTGTGGGCCAGCGGCGGGGTCTTCAGCGACTACTACATCCACCAGATCGATGAATGCAGCTGGATGAAGAACGCCTGGCCGGTGGAGGCGCATGCGGTGGGTGGCCGGCATTATCGCGCCGACTCGCTGGATCAGAATTTCGATTCCTACCACGTGGAATACATCTACCCCGATGGCGGCCGCCTGTACTTCGATGGCCGCAACATGAAGGGCTGCCGCGATGAGTTCGCCAGCTACGCCCACGGCTCGAAGGGCTCGGCCATCATCTCGACGCTGTCCCACGCGCCGGGCATGACGCGCATCTACAAGGGCCAGAACATCCCGCGTGTGCTTTCCAAGAAAGACCTGCCGCTGGCGCCTGACCCCAACCTGGTCTGGTCCTTCCCGCAACCCGAGAAGAGCCCCTACCAGTGGGAGTGGGACGATCTGCTGGACGCGATCCGCCAGGACAAGCCCTACAACGAGGTCAAGCGCGGCGCCGAGGCCAGCCTGGTGGCTTCCATGGGCCGCATGGCTGCCCACACCGGCCAGATCATCACCTTTGACCAGATGCTGAACTGCCCCCACGAGTTCGCACCCAATGTGGACAAACTGACCTTAGACGGCCCCGCCCCCATTCAGGCCGGCCCCGACGGGAAGTACCCGGTGCCGGAGCCGGGCATCAAGACGGACCGCGAGTACTAAGGGCCTGTTTCGAAATAACCTATCCAACCACTCCCTCACGGGCGTGGCTCGGAAGTGCTCGGACGTGCTCGGAAGTGCTTTCTGAGCCGCGCGGGTCAGCAAGCGTTTTCACCCGAATGGATCAGCCTTCAACCGGACGCTGCGGCACCGGCGCCGTAGCGTCGCACTTCCAAGGAGCCCGCCATGTTCTCCTTCACGAGGACTCTCGCGACGTGCCTCGGCGCGTCCCTTCTGCTTGTGGCCCAACCACCACAGGCCAGGCTCGTTCCCACGACTGAGGATTTCCACGGGACCGCAGTCCGGGAGGATTACCGGTGGCTGGAGGATCCGGATTCGCCGGAGACCCGGCAGTGGGTGCAGGCGCAGGTCCAGTACGCGCAAAACTACTTCCAGGCCATCCCCGCGCGGGCCGCGCTGCGAAGCCGGCTGGAACAACTCCACCAATATGACCGCGTCACGGACTATTCAGAGCGCGGCAACCTGGCCTTCTACCGGAAGCAGACCGGGCTTCAGAACCAGCCTGTGCTTTACGTATCCGCCCGTGGCGGGAGCCCGCGTGTGTTGCTGGACCCCAACTCTCTGTCCAAGGAAGGGACCGCCGCCGTCAGCTCGTTTGATATCTCGCGCGATGGCAAATATGCCGCCTACGCCATCGCCAAGGCCGGGTCGGACTGGGTGGTCTGGCACGTCCGCGATGTGGGGACCGGCAAAGACCTGCCGGAACAACTGGACTGGGCCAAATTCAGCGGGGCCGAGTGGGACGCCGCCAGTCTGGGCTTCTACTACGGCCGCTATCCCGCCCCCGCTGCCGGAAACGGCCTGCAAGCCCTCAACGAACACTACAAGATCTACTACCACCGGCTGAATACGGGACAAGCGGAAGACAAGCTGATCTACGAACGGCCGGACCAGCCGCTTTGGAGCCTCGGCGTCACGGTCTCCGACGATGGCCGCTACCTGGTGTTCAACAGTAGCAAGGGCACCTACCAGAATCAGATTTCCTATGTGGACACGACAAAACCGGGCGCCGGACAAGTCAGTCTGATCGATACCTTCTTCGCTTCCTTCCGGTTCCTGGGCAATTCCGGCGCGAAGATGATCTTTTCGACCAACTACGAGGCGCCGCGCTACCGGATCATCGAGATCGATCCGGCCAGACCGGACCGCGCCAACTGGCGCACCATCGTGGGCGAAACTGCCGATACCCTCAGGCAGGCGAAGCTGGTCAAAGGCACGCTGGTCCTGAATTACATGCATGACGTCTCCGGCAAAGTGCGGACCATGCCGCTGGCACAGCCCGCGCAGGCGCGGGATCTGCCTCTGCCGGCCAACTCCAGCATCTCCATCGGCGAGGGTTCCAGCCGCATCTTCTCCGTCGCCAGCTTCACGGCGCCCAGCACGATTTATGCCTGCGATGCCACCTGCCGGCCGTTGTTTGCGGTCAAGCTGCAGTTTGACCCGGCCCTGTTCGAATCGCGCCAGGTCTTCTACGCTTCCAAGGACAGGACCAAGATCCCCATGTACCTGGTCCACAAGAAGGGCCTCGCACTAACCGGCGCCAACCCCACGCTGCTGTACGCCTATGGCGGCTTCAACATCGCCACCACACCGTCCTACAGCCCGTTTGTGACGGCGTGGATGGAGCGGGGCGGCGTCTACGCCGTGGCCAACATTCGGGGCGGCAATGAGTACGGCGAGCAGTGGCACCAGGGCGGCATGAAGGGGAACAAGCAGAACGTCTTTGACGATTTCATTGCGGCTGCCGAATGGCTCGTCGCCAACAAGTACACCTCGACGCCGAGGCTGGCCATCCGCGGCGGCTCCAATGGGGGATTGCTGGTGGGGGCGGTGCTCAACCAGCGGCCGGAGTTGTTTGGCGCGGCCATCCCCCAGGTGGGCGTGATGGACATGCTGCGCTTTGACCGCTTCACGATCGGCCACTCCTGGGCAGGCGAGTTCGGCTCGCCGAAGAATCCGGAGGACTTCCAGGTTATCTACAAGTACTCGCCGTTGCACAACATCCGGCAAGGCGGCGTCTACCCGCCCACGCTGATCACCACGGCGGACCACGATGACCGCGTCGTGCCGGGGCACTCGTTTAAGTACGCCGCGGTGCTGCAACGCGCCCAGGGCGGCGCGGCGCCGATTCTGATCCGCATCGAGACGTCGGCCGGCCACGGCGCCGGCACGCCGACAGCCAAGCGGATCGACTCCGAGGCCGACGTGCTGGCGTTTCTGGCACGCACGATTGCCGGCTCCTGAGCGGGCCGCGTCAGGCCGTCTTGGGTGTGGCGCGCAGGGGCATGCGCGGCGAGGTCAGGGACTCGACCAGATACTCGTGCGTGTTCTCGTCCAGCAGGTAGTAGCGCTTGTCGTCCTCCTGCGCCAGCGTGGCAGCGCCCTTGGCGGCCAGCAGGAGGCAGAGCTGCAACTCGCCAGGCGTGAGCGCGGCCACCTCTACCCGCGGCATGCCGGCGGAACTGGGTTCGAGCTTACGCACCAGGGTGCGGATGAACACCTGGTTGTCGGCGCCGTCCACTACGGCGGCGGCGCGCGACCAGCGATGCTCCCGGCCGCCTTGCAGATAGGGGCCGGAAGCGTAGGCGAGCAGGAACACGATGATATCGATGAAGGCGGCCAACAACAGGGCGAAGATGTGCCGGCCAGTGGGGGCGGTGACGAGTTCGGTGAAGCCGAGCAGGAGGTCTTCCTGGCCGCTGGCGGTGCGATCCAGATTGTCCGACAGCGTGGGGACGGGCGGGCGTTCCGCCCGCACCGCGTGCGCCTGCTGCTCAACGTCCGTCCAGGGAATGGAGTCGTAGACGGCGCGATAGTTCCGGATCTGGCGGTCTGACGGATCCTGCGGTTTCAGATTGGCGCGGAAGGCGGCCAGCGCGGTCTGCGCACTCAGTATCTGGTCCAGCGAACTCCTGGCGAGCTTGGCGTACCGATCAAAGGCTGTGTAGCGCAGCCCCGTGCCGGACCCTTCGGCATAGGCGGCGCCGAGACTGCGGGCCTCGGCGGCGACCGATTCCCGGATCTTTGCCAGGTACGGGTCAGAGTCCTGGGCGCGGGCGATGAAGCCGTGGGTCTTCTCAGCGGCGGTCATTTCGTCCAGCGCCAGGACGTGCTTGCGGGCTTCGCCAATGGCTGCGGAGAGCAACTGGTCCGTCTTGCCGGCCGATTCGGTGATGGTGTCGTAGAGTTGGCGCTGCACCAGCGCGGGGCGCTCCTTGGCCGAAAACCAGGTGTACAGGCTGACGTAGGAGAAGGCGATGGAGACCACCGCGGTAATGGCATAGACGGCGATCAGGAGCGATTGGCGCGTCTTGTTGAACCCGATGAGCCAGGCGACGAGGACGAGCGCGGACTGGACCCCCAGAGAGGCCAGAAAGGCAAACCAGCCGGAAAGGTAGAGCGCCATGCCCTGATAGGTGGTGTACCAGGAAACGATGGAGAGCAGGCAGGTGGAGAAGAAGATCGCCACCACCATGGATCGGCTACCGGCTGCGTGATCGCCGCCGTCGGACGGGAGATAGGACATGACACACTCCTGTGTAAATGTCCTGACGCAGGTGTTTAGCGGATTGTTCCGTGAATTTCGTCTGGGACGGCTGGAGCGAGATCACGGAGCTTGAAGTAGGTGGCCTGGCCGCCGGGATCGGCGAATTCGCTGAGAGTCAGCGTCAGGTCGTGCTTGGCTGCGGTGCCGTAGCCGGGCTTCCAGGCTCCGGCGCGGATGGCGACGCCTCCCGGATGGACGCTGGGGTCCGGCACCACTTCCAGCGATTGTGCGTCCAGGGTGAGGCGGCCCAGATCGGCCGCATCCAGATTCGCCAGCGTTTTGTCCTGAGCTGGATTCAGGCAGAACACCTGCGGGCCGCGCATGACCGCGACACGCCCGGCCTGGCGCTGGCGGCCGAGGACCAGACGGGGCACCATGGGCAGTGTCAGCCGGACGACGTCGCCGGGTTGCCATTGGCGGAGCAGGTCCGCGAAGGCGCCCGCCCGGACGGGCATGTTCGCCGGGGCGCCGTTCACTTGGATGCTGGCGCCCGCCGCCCAGGCCGGGATGCGGAGGCGCAGGGGAAAGCGAGCCGGGCGTTGCGGATCGAGACGCAAGGTGATGGTTCCACCGGCCGGGTAATCGGTCTCCTGGCGGATGCGCAGCGGCCCGCCTGCCAGATCGAGGGCGGCCTCCGAGGCCGTGTAGAGATTGACGGCGACGCCGGCGCCGGCGCGGTAGTAGATCATCTCCGGCAGTTCGGAGACGATACGGCGGTAGTTGCCGGGGCAGCAATAGGTGTCTCCTGGATGGTAGGCGCGCGGGCCCTCGGTGGGGGAATAATAGCGAATCCGGCGGCCATCGGGCGATTGCGCGGCAAACAGCGTGTTGTGGATGGTGCGCTCCATCAGATCGCCGAAAGCCGCCTGGCCTTGCAGGCGAAGCAGGCTGTCGTAGAGGCGGAGCTGATAGGCGGTGGCGCAGGTCTCGGCCAGGTTTCCGCGGCCGTCCTGATCGGCGGTGAAGATTTCCCACTGGCCGGCGCCGCCGGTGATGGCCATTCCGTCGGCGGCCGTGAAGAAGTCCACGGCGCGCTGCGATTGGGCCAGCAGGCGCGGCTCCGGGCGCAGGCGGAAGAGTTCCAATTGGGCGAGAGACCGGGCCATGAACGCGTAAATGTGGCCCTCGATGCCGGCCCGGCGGCCAATGACGGGGGCGAGTTTCCATTCGGCCAGGGCACGCGGGCCGACAACAAAATCGAGGTACCGGGCGTCCCCGCTGGCCCGGTGCAGGGCGAGGAACGTGCGCTCGATTCCGGTGACGGCGACATGCGGCGCCACGCCGGTCTGCTGCTGCCAGCCGGCGGGGATCCGGCCCCAGTTAGCGATCAGGTAGTCCGCGGCTTTTCGGGCGGCGGCCAGAGCGGGTTGGTTTTGGAAGTACTCGTAGTCGGCGAGCAGGCCGGCGATGAGGTAGCCGGACTCGTGGACGTCCCAGAGGGCGGCGACGCGGGCCTGCGGCGTGAACATGCCCAGATAGCCATCT
>JBBQLF010000089.1:0-11355 GCA_038327695.1 Bryobacterales bacterium | reverse complement strand
CTGTGCAAGATCGAAGAGTGGGACCACATCACGGGCCACGTGAAGTACGGCACCGGGTGCGACGAAATTCCGCATTGGTACGACACGCCGTTTTTCAAGGGCCAGAAGAAGATCGTGCTGCGCAACTGCGGCCTGATCAGCCCCGGCGACATCGACGAGTACTTTGCAGTGGGCGGGTATCAGGCGCTGTACAAGGCGCTGATCGACGCCAATCCGGACGCCATTATCGAATCGATCAAGATGGCGAAGCTGCGCGGGCGCGGCGGCGCGGGCTACCAGACGGGGATCAAGTGGGAGTTTCTCCGCAAGGCCAAGGCCGAGCAGAAGTACATCATCTGCAACGCGGACGAAGGCGATCCAGGCGCCTACATGAACCGCAACGAAATTGAGAGCGACCCGCACGCATTGCTGGAGGGAATGATCATCGGCGGCTATGTGATGGGCGCCACCGAGGGCATCATCTACGCGCGGGCCGAGTATCCGCTGGCGGTGCACCGGCTGAACGAGGCCATTGAGCAGGCGAAGGAATACGGGTTGCTGGGCGACAACATCCTGAACCGCGGATTCAAGTTCAACCTGCGGCTGGTGGAGGGCGCCGGCGCGTTTGTGTGCGGCGAGGAGACAGCGCTCATCCGTTCGCTGGAGGGCAAGGCGGGCCGGCCGACGCCGAGGCCGCCGTATCCGGCTGCGTCCGGCTTGTACGGCATGCCCACCAACATCAACAATGTGGAGACCTGGTACAACATAGCGCCCATCGTCATCAAAGGCGCGGCCTGGTTTACGGAAACCGGCAGCCCGAAGAGCAGCGGGACCAAGGTGTTTTCGCTCGTCGGCAAAGTGGTGAACACGGGGCTGGTGGAGATGCCCCTGGGTACGCCGCTGAAGACGTTTGTGTACGACGTGGGCGGCGGGGCGACGCACGGACGAGCGATCAAGTCCGTGCAGACCGGCGGGCCGTCGGGCGGGTGCATCCCGATGGACATGTTCGATACGGCGGTGGATTATGAATCGCTGGCGCAGCTCGGCTCCATCATGGGCTCGGGCGGCATGGTGGTGATGGATGAAGACAACTGCATGGTGGATGTGGCGCGGTACTTCATCGAGTTCACGCATTCGGAGAGTTGCGGCAAGTGCATACCGTGCCGCGTGGGCCTGGACAAGAGCCTGCACTATCTGAACCGCATCAGCCACGGGAAGGGCACGGCTGCGGATTTGGAGTTGCTGGACGAACTGAGCCGCATGATTCGCGACACGTCGCTGTGCGGCCTGGGCCAGACGGCGCCGAATCCAGTGCTGACCACGATGCGGCACTTCCGGCACGAGTTTGAAGATCACATCCGCGCGGGGCGGTGCCGCGCCGGCGTGTGCGAGGATCTGGCTCTGAGTCCTTGCGAAAACTCCTGCCCGCTGCACATGAACATCCCGCGCTTTCTGCAACTGCTGAAAGAGGACCGGCTGGAGGAGGCGTTCCTGTCGGTGGTGATCGACAATCCGCTGCCGGCCTCCACCGGGCGCGTGTGCCAGCATCCCTGCGACGACCGCTGCCGCCGTGCCGGCATCGACGAAGCCGTGAACATGCGCGAGGTGCACCGGTACATTGCCGACGCCATCTATCCGTCGGATCGTTTTGATGCGCTGGCCGCGCAGGTGGCGGCCCGCCGGCTGCCTTCCACCGGCAAGCGCTGCGCCGTTGTGGGCGCCGGGCCTACCGGTCTGGCCTGCGCGTTTTATCTCTCGCTGCTGGGCCATGAAGTGATGGTGTATGACTCCAACGCGGAGGCCGGCGGCATGTTGCGCTATGCGCTGCCGGACTACCGGTTGCCGAAGGACGTGCTGGCGAAGGAAATCGAGTTGATCCGGCGCACCGGCGTGCAGTTCACGTTCAACACGCAGGTGGCGAAGGACATCTCGCTGAATGACCTGGACGCGCAGTATGACGCTGTCTTCCTGGCGATAGGTACATGGAAGGAGAGCTGGGTGTACCTGCCCGGGACCGAGTTGACCGGAGTGATTCCGGCGCTGCCGTTCCTGGAGGCGGTGGCGAAGGAGAACCCGGTGCCATTGGGCAAGCGGGTGGCCGTGATCGGCGGCGGCAACGCGGCCATCGATTCGGCACGCACCGCGCTCCGGTTGGGCTCGCAGGTGACCATCATCTACCGCCGCGAGCGGAAGGACATGCCGGCGATTGCGGAGGAGACGGAGGCGGCCGAGGCCGAGGGCGCGCAGATCATGTTCCTGGCCACGCCGCATCGCATCATCGGTTCGTCCGACGGCAAGGTGCAGGCCATTGAGATGGTGAAGACGAAGCTGGGCGAGTACGACGCCTCCGGCAGGCGGCGGCCCATCCCGACCGATGAGATCGTGCGCATGGCTTGCGACACGGTGATCCTGGCGGTGGGTGAGACCGTGGATGCCGACTTCGCCAAGGCGTCTGGCTTGAAGATCAAGGAGAGTGGCTTGATTGAGGTGGACCGCTACACACTGGAGACCAGCCGGCCGAAGTTCTACGCCGGCGGGGATCTGATTACGGGCGCGTCCAACGTATCCAACGCCATGGGCTACGGCAAGAAAGCGGCGCGCAAGATCGATCAGCGGCTGACGGGCGAGCGCCGATGGGAGACGATTTTCCCGGCTTTTGAGATCGACCAAAACGTGCCGACGCACCCCAGTCCGACCGCGCGGCATCACGTGTCGGAGGTGGACGCGGCGGAACGGGCCTGTACGTTCGCCGACGCCACCATCGGGCTGGCGCCGGTGGAGGCCATGGAGGAATCCTGCCGTTGCCTGCGCTGCGACATTCGAAACGGTGACCATCAATAAGGGGGACATGATTCATGACGCAAAAGATCTCACTACGCATTGATGGCGAGTTGATCCACACGGCTGGGCAGCAGACCATTCTGGAGGTGGCTCTGGAGCACGGCAAGTTCATTCCGTCTCTCTGCCACATGAAGGGGCTGACGTCCGTGGGCGCCTGCCGGTTGTGCATTGTGGAGGTGGCGGGCGTGGGGCGGGTGCTGCCGGCCTGCACGACCCCGGTGCAGGACGGAATGGCGGTGACGACGCAATCGGACAAGCTGCGACGCTACCGGAAGATTACGCTGGAACTGCTGCTGGCGGAGCGCAATCACGTTTGCGCGGTCTGCGTATCGAATGGCCACTGTGAGCTGCAGACCCTGGCTACGAGGCTCGGCGTAACGGGCGTGCGCTACCCGTACACGTTTCCGAAAATCGCCGTGGATCTCACGCACAAGAAGTTTGTGCTGGACCAGAACCGGTGCATCCTCTGCACGCGCTGCGTCCGGGTGTGCGGCCAGGTGGAAGGGGCGCATGTCTGGGACGTTTCCAGCCGTGGCGTGGGTTCGCGGCTGGTCTGCGAGTTGAACCGCAAATGGGCGGAATCGCGGAATTGCACCAGTTGCGGCAAGTGTGTGCAGAGCTGCCCGACGGGCGCGCTGGCTGAGAAGGGATTCGCGGTGGAAGAGATGACGAAACGAACCGAGCCCATCTCGCGGCTGACGGTGCAGAGAGGAGCACGCTCATGAGCAAGGCGAAGGTGGCGACAGTTTGGCTGGACGGCTGTTCGGGCTGCCACATGTCCCTGCTGGACATGGATGAGGTGCTGCTGGAGGTGCTCAAGAAGGCGGATATCGTCTATGGCCCGCTGGTGGACGCGCAGGAGTTTCCAGAAGGCGTGGACGTGACGCTAGTGGAGGGCGCGGTGGCCAACCAGGATGACCTGAAACTGGTGCAGAAGATCCGCCGGCGGACCCGGCTTCTGGTGGCGCTGGGCGATTGCGCGGTGACGGGCAATGTGCCGTCGATGCGCAACGGGATCCCCGTGAAGACGCTGTTGGAGCGCGCTTACGTAGAGGGCTCGGATGTGAACCACCGGCCGCCGACGGACGGCGTGCCGGCGCTGTTGCGGAATGCGATTCCGGTGCATGAAGTGGTGCGGGTGGATCTGCACATCCCCGGTTGCCCGCCGAAAGCGGACGCCATTGCGTATGCGGTGATGGAAGTCCTGGCCGGCAGGAAGCCCGAGTTGACGGGCAAAGTGAAGTTCGGTTGAGAAGAGGAACGCCATGCCAAGAACCATCACGATTGACCATGTGACGAGAATTGAGGGGCATGCCAAGATCGACATCCACCTCAATGACCAGGGAAAGGTGGTGTCCACACAGTTTCATGTGACGCAGTTCCGCGGGTTTGAGAAGTTTGTGGAGGGGCGGCCCTATTACGAGATGCCGGCCATCACGGCGCGCATCTGCGGTATCTGCCCGGTGAGCCATCTGCTGGCTTCGGTGAAGGCGTGCGACGCCATCATGGCCGTGCAGATTCCGGAGCCGGCCGTATTGCTCCGCGAGTTGCTCCACTGCGCGCAGTTTGTGCAGAGCCACGGGCTGAGCTTCTTCCATCTTTCGGCGCCGGATCTACTGCTCGGGTTCGATTCCGATCCGAAGTTGCGCAACATCGTGGGGCTGATTGAGAAACACCCGGAGGCGGCGCGGGACGGGATCGCGCTGCGGAAGTTCGGGCAACAGACGATTGAGCGGCTGGCGGGCGAGCGGATTCACCCTTCGTGGACCGTGCCGGGCGGCGTGAACAAGCCGCTTTCGGCCGAGATCCGGGATGAGATCCTGGCGGAACTGCCGATTGCGCGGTCCATCATCCGGCGCACGCTGAAGATGTTCAAGGCGATGATCGACGATTTCCCGGCCGAGAGCGACGCCTTCGGCAACATGCCCTCCGCCTATGCGGGGTTGTCGGATTTCGACGGCAATTTGCGCATTTATGACGGCATTCTGCGCTTCAAGGACTCCGAGGGGAAGAACCTGGCCTCCGTTTCGCGGGCGCTGGATTACTCCAAGTACATCGGCGAGGCGACGATGCCGGACTCCTATCTGAAGGCTCCGTACTTCAAGCCGATGGGCTATCCGGACGGCGCCTACCGCGTGGGCCCGTTGGGGCGCCTGAACGTGGCCGAACAGTGCGGCACGCCGGAAGCCGATGTGGAACTCACCGAGTACCGGCAGAGGCTGGGGCGCATCGTGCAGAGTTCGTTCTTCTACCACTACGCGCGGCTGATTGAAGCGCTGTACGGCGTGGAGCGCATGGAGCAACTGCTGGAGAATCCGCAGATCCTGGACCGCCATGTGCGGGCCGAGGCGGGCGTGAATGCCCTGGAGGGCGTGGGCATTATCGAGGCGCCGCGCGGCGTCCTGATCCATCACTACAAGGTGGACGAGGACGGCGCCATGAAGTGGGCCAACCTGATTGTGGCGACGGGGCACAACAACCTGGCGATCAATCGCAGCATCCAGCAGGTGGCGGAGCGGTTCGTGGATGGCAACCAGTTCCAGGAGGGTATGGTGAATCGCGTGTCGGCCGTAGTGCGGGCCTACGATCCGTGCCTGAGCTGCTCCACGCATGCGTTCGGCCAGACGCCGATGCAGATGCGGCTGTACGGGGCCGACGGGCAGATGCTGGATGAGGTGGCGACGTAGGGCCGAGGCTGTTCACCTGACGGAAGCGGATCTGGAGAAGAACGGCTTGCCGGCCGCTTTGAAGTCCGTGGGCATGGAACAGCTCAAGCGACTGCGCCAGTTTGCCGGAATAGGACTTCCGGCCGCTGCTTCCCTTCTGCAGAGAGGGCGTTCTGCGGACAAGTGAACAGGACGTTCAGGCCAGAGGCGATGAGCTGACGTGTGGGGAGCATGCCGGCCAGACTGCCCCGAAGGCCGTATGGGGGGAGTTTCGAGTGTGGGCCAATTCCACGGATTGGCGATTGTACGGACGGGTGGAACCTCTTCCGGCCGGACTTCGGAATCGCCTGGCAGGATTCTCTCATCGGGCCGTAAGCTGCAGCGAGCTGATTGACGGACGCGCGGCTCACCGGCCTCCCGGGTTAAACGGCGGTTTATTCTTCATCCTTCCGTTGGGAGGAATCCACGAGATAGATGCACCCTATACCCACTCCGTACGCGAGCAGATCCAGGAAGCTGAACTCTACACCCATCAGCCGGGCACAAATCCGCGTCATCAAGTGCTCACTCGCAAACATGTGGGCCGGAATCATTGTCAGTTGAAACAGCTCGATAGCGGTCATTACAACCATCGCGCACACGGCCGCCGCCGCCGCCCTCAATAACAGGCGCAAAATCCCATAGACCATCATCGCGTACAAGGCGTCGCCCAGGTACTTGTCCGGGACCGCAAATCCTGTGTGAACGGCTCTCGAGAGGATACCCAGCGCGATGATGCCAGCGATGCAGAACACCCAGGACGGGCGCGACCTCCAGCGGACGACCATCCCTTCATGGTACGAGTGCATCCATCCGCAGCGCCGATTCCTTCAGTTCCGGTCAGGCCAACCTGTCGAATAACGCCCGACCCGTAGATGTGAGCCACACGGGCCCGAAGTCCCGTTCTGTTCCGTTCATGCCGTCCTGGCGCCGGCCTGGCCGGTGATGTCCGCGAACGCGGGGAGTTTCGAGCGTGGGCCACTTCCACGGTTTGGCGACTACGCGCTCATGTGCATTGCCGCGATGCGCGCGACGGGCCGACCTGCGTCTCCGGGATCCGCATCCTGCTATTGACGTCCGCGCTCGACGCCCATTCCGCCCCGCCATTTGCCCTTTCGGCCGAAGAGAGCCACGGCCTTCTCGAGGCGCTCTGGAACTCGGAGGGCAGCGGGGTACGAACCCGTCGACATGGATCAGATGCGCTTGCACCCTGACTGAACGCGCCTAACGTGATGGGAGGTGAACGTAAAGGGCGCCGGGGTTCGTGACGAAAATGACATTGCCCGGGCGTTCTATCGTGTCCCGAATGTAAGCGTGGCCCACCAACTTTCCCAATCGGCCTTTGTCCGGTCCGCTCGCCTCTCCATCACGATGGCGTGCAACTTGTGGAAACCGCCTGCCACAAGTGGTACACGAACGATGCCCTGCTCGTCGGTGTTACCGAGGATTTTGCGATCCGGCTTGCCCGCGGCCAGCGTTTGGAGTTCCACCTCGTGTCCGGCCGCGGGTTTGCCGCGAAACAACAACTGCATTCGCACGGTGGCTCCGGGCCTGGCGGCGTAGGGATCGTCCAAGGGCACGAATTCAATCGTCAGCCCGGCCGGGCGATTGAACCAATCGTCGCCCGAGCCGGTGACCAGCAGGCTTTTCACGTACTTGCTGTAGATCTCCTTGCCGGCGCGATCAGTTTCGTGATTCTCCCTGCGCCACTTCGAGACGTAATTCAGCCCCTCATGCTCAACGTAGTCTTCGAACTTCTTTGCATCGAGCTCGATGAAGTTCGGGTCAGTGCGAGAGAGGAGCCAGAAGTGGCCTTTCGCCGGGGCGGTGAATTCGGCCACCGTTAGCGTTTCGGATTCATCGTGAATGGCGGTGAAGGCGGTGGCGCCTTCCGCGGAGATCCGTTTGGCGTCTTTCAGGCGAGACAACACCACGGTGTTCTGGCTCACCGGAAAAGCGTCACCGCTGTGATACTCGACACGCACCTTCTCACCGGGCCCAGTTACCGTCTTGGCCGGCTTCAAGTACAGGTCGTGGCCGAGGAGTGCGGCCGGAATCAGGAGGGTCATCATCATACGCATTGCAGTATTACCTCGGGAACTAGAAACTCAATCGCAGTGCCAACTGGGCTGAGCGAGGTCCGCCCTGCTGGTAGAGCGGGCTCAAGCCGCCCAGGCCCGTACCGAGCATTTGCGTGGAGCGGCCAAAATTGCGTCCCGTCATGACGCCGGACGGGTTAGCGAAGTTGGGTGTGTTGGTCAGGTTGAACAGCTCAGCTCGCGCCTGCAAGCTGAACCGCTCTGTGATCCGGAATGTGCGGCGAATGGCCATGTCCACCTGCGCGGCGCTGAACCCGCGCATGACGTTTCGGCCCAGGTTGCCCTGGCGCCCCTGCGCGATGGGGGTAATGCCATCGAAGGCCGCAGGATTGAAGCGGCGGCCGCCGGCCACGTTGGGGTCCTTGAGATAGAGCGGTACGTCCGGGACGAGGCCGGGCCGGCTGACGGTGGTGATGCCGAAGCCGAAGGGGTCGCGGCCGGTGAGGATGTTGACCGGAGTGGAACTGCGGGCCCGGAAGATGCCGTCGAACACGAAGCCGCCGAGAGTCCGATAGCTGAGCACGGCATTGGCGGTGTGGCGCACATCGAAGGAGGAGGGACCACGATCCTGACTCGGATCGAGGCGGTTGGCTGGCGCCTGAAAGTTGTTGATCGATTCGTCGCTGGCTGTGTCCAGGGACTTGCCCCAAGTGTAGGAGGCCAGCGCCTGGAGGCCTTTGGTGAGACGGCGTTCGTACTGAACCTGGAGGGCGTTGTAGCTGGACTCGGCGTTGCTGCGGACCGCGTCGATACGGGTGAAGTCCGGGTTGTACTTGCGAAGTTGCTCAATGCGGGCCAGGCGGCGGCCTGTCGCGCCGACATAGGCGAAGGTGAACTGATCGGCAGGCGTCAACTGCCAGGCCAGGGTGACGTTGTACTGGGCGATGCGCGGGGTGCGGAAGCCGTACTCGTACGCGAAGACGCGGGGATAGGGGGGAGCCATGCTGACGGGTGGCGGCTGTGAGGTCATGCGCGGATCGGCATAGGCGACGTTGCTGTAGGTGGCAGTGCGCGTGTAAGGCCAGAGGCTGGTGGAGAAGGCGTTACCGCTGAAGCCGTAGCCGAGATCATAGTAGAGGCCGTAGCCGCCGCGCAGCATCCAGGTCCCTCGTTCGTTCAGGCGCAGGGCACCGCCGATGCGGGGGGCCCAGTTGCTCCAGTCCGTCGCGTAGAATTTCGAGCCCGCCGGGGCCAAGGCGACGGTGGCAGGGTCATCGAGGTTTGCGGCCGTTGCGGGCATCTTGCCGCTGGCTTCCCTGGGACTGGGTACAACTTCGTAGCGAAGGCCGTAGGTCAACGTGAGCCGGTCACTGACTCGCCACGTGTCCTGGGCGAAGCCGGACCAGTTGGCATAAATGGGCTCCATGACGACGTCAGGGGCGAAGAGTGCGCCGGTGGGGGCGAGGCCGGCGGCAAGTTGGGTGATGTTTTCATAGCGGAACTGGCGGCGGTAGGACCCGGAGCCGGAGATGGGGTTGAGCCTGCGCCAGTCGAAGCCGAACTTGAAGGCGTGGCGGCCGGGTTGGTAGGTGAGCGTCTCGACGAGGTTCCACTGGCGCTGGGTGTTATTGACGAAGAGACCATCGCTCAGCGTGTTGTCACCGGCGGGATCGACCTCAATGTAGGCGTAGCCTTTGTCCCGGTTGGTGAAAGAGGGGTAAAGCGTCGCCATCGATGGTGCCACCGCTCCGCCGAAGTTGTCCATGTCATAGGAGAGCTTCGTCTTAGAGCGCGAGTAGTTCAGCCGCACGTCGTTCAAGAGCCGCGGCGAGATGGTCCACGTTCCGCCGCCTGTGTAGGTTTGGACGTCCACGCCGGTCACCGAGATGCAACTCGCCGCGCAGTATTTCGCGCGCTCTCGATTCTCCGAAGGCGTCGTGCTGAAGCGTCCGAAGAGTTGCAGACGCTCCTTGATCCGATGGTCCAGACGCGCGCTGGTGGAGTGGAGTGAAGCCGGGTTGGATACCGTTGCGATGTAGGGCGTAGTGGACGGGTCCGCCACAGTGGCTGCCGCCACCGGCAGCGGGAATGCGTTCAGCAACTCCCGGATTGCGCCGCTTGCCTGCTGCCGCGCCGCGAGCGACGGCACGGTGAGCGGTGGTGTCACGAAGGGCTGCCGCAACTCCAACGACTCGTGGGCGATGAAGAAGAACGACCGGTCCCGCAGGATCCGGCCGCCGGCGCTTCCGCCGAAGTCGTTCTGGCGGAGTGCGCCACGAGGCAGATTGTTGGCGTTGCCGAACCAGTTGTTGGCGTCCAGTTTGTCATTGCGGAAATACTCGAACGCGGAGCCGTGAAAGTCGTTGGTGCCGGAGCGCGTCACGATGGACACTTGGCCGCCTGGCTGGCGGCCGAATTCGGGGGCGTATGTGGAGGTCTGGATGGCGAACTCCTGCATGGCCTCCAGCGAGGCCAGGGAGGTTGTGGTTCCCAACGCGGTCATTGCCGGCACCGTGCCGCCCGCGGGTTCATACGGCGTGACCGAGGCGCTGGTGCCGAAGTTCGCGCTGACCCCGTCGACCTGGAAGTTATTCGAAGAAGGCCGCTGGCCGTTGACGCTAAACTGTCCCGGGGCGGGAAGCGAGGACGCGGTCACCACCACTCCGGGCGCCAGTGCGATGAGGTTTTGAATGGTCCGCCCGTTCAGGGGTTGTTCGCCGACGAAGTCCCTGCCGACCACCGTCCGCACGGCTGGCGACTCCGTGACGACGGCCGTTGTCCGCCCGACAACATCTACCGAGTCGCGCCGCGCAGCCTCTGGCAGAATCACGCGAACACTGGCCTGAAGATTGACGCTGATTACGATTCCGTCCTGCTGCACAGGAAGGTAGCCCTCCAGCCGTGCCCCGAGACGGTAGGCTGCCGGCCGCAATCCGCCGAACACCACGACTCCATTGGAATCGGCCCGTCCGCTGCGCTCCTCATTGCGCGCAAGGTCTGTCAGGGTAACCACAGCGGTGGGCAGCGGTCGCCCTACCGTCGTCGTAACTTCAGCGGTAAGGGAGCCCACCGCGCTCTGCGCATGCAGCAATGCGGGGATGAGTGCCAGGCCAATCAGGCATCGAATGAGCATGGTCTTTCCAGCATACAAAATTTGAAGTCGTATGTCGCTAAACGGATGGTCGCGTCCAGCGGAGCTATTGGGTACACTCACGGTCAGCTACTATGCCGAAGAAGACTGCCACGCCAGCGGACCAGCTCAACCGTCTCGGCTTGGCCATCGAGCAGGGACTGCTAGACAAGTTCGACGAGCTGATTCGCCGCCGAGGCTATGTCAACCGATCCGAGGCGTTCCGTGATCTGGTGCGGGCTGCGCTGGTGGAAGACCAGGGCACAGCTGGCAACCGTGACGTCGTCGGCACCTTGACCATCCTTTACGCGCATGACAAGCCCAACCTTTCCGACAAGCTGACCGATTTCCAGCATCACCACCACCACGTCATCATCTCAACTATGCATGTGCATCTTGATCACGACAATTGCGTGGAAGTCGTCGTTCTGCGGGGGAAGAGCCAAGATGTGCGGCACGTTGCCGACCAGATGATCGCCACGAAGGGCGTGCTTTTCGGCCGCCTGGTGGTGGTGGAACCGGCGCTTTGACGAGGCTTCCTGGCGCTGGCCCGCGCAATAAGGGCAGCCGGCCCGGTTCTACGTTCAACCAGGTGCTGGTGTCATCAAATCGACTCTCCGGGCTTCGGCGCTCGCGACAAACGGCCCACCTCTGCTCGCCA